>DATCXG010000482.1:0-4948 GCA_036565945.1 Gemmatimonadaceae bacterium | reverse complement strand
AACCGAACTGGTTCAAGAGCAGGTTGTCTTCGAGCACCTTGGTACCCGACTGGTTCTGCGCGTAGATGCCGTGCGCGGCGTGGTCCGAGCTGTAGCCGTAGAAGCCGTTGTTGTAGATGATGTTGCCGTAGGCCACCTGGTCGGGTCCCTCGCTCCAGAGCTGCATCCCGTTGCTCGAATGGTCGTGGATGACCAGGTCGATGAACTGACAGCCGGGGCAGGTGCTCGAAATGCCAGGCGTGCTCTGGCTTCCGGCATCCTTGTTGGCCACCTCGAAGCCCCAGAAGCGCGTGTAGCGACCCTGGACAGTGAGGCTGCCGTTGATGGTGGCACGCTCGCCTGGGTACTGGCGCACGACGATCGGGGCGCTCGAGGAGCCGGAGAGCGACGAGGTGAAGTTGCCGTCGTAGCTCCCGTTCCTCAGCCAGACGGTATCGCCCGGCTGGATGCTGCCGTTGCCGCCCGAGAGCGCGGCCGAGAGGCTCATGGGCGACGACTCGCTTCCGCTCGCGCTCCCGGAGCCCGAGGGGGAGACGAAAATCCCGCTGTGCGGAGCCGTGTCGGAACCGTCGCTGTCCGAACCATCACCAGGCGCCGGCTGGGGAACCGTAACGGTCATGCTCGCAGTTCCGGATTTTCCCTCGCTCGCCGCGGTCACGGTAGCATTCCCTGCTCCCGCCGCGGTCACCAGACCCGCCGAGGACACCGTCACCACTGCCTGGTCGCTCGAAACCCACGTGACCGTACGTCCGGTGAGCGTGGCGCCCGATGCGTCCTTCAACGTGGCGGTCAGCGTCTTCGTGTCGCCCACCTCGAGGTCCGCGGAGCTTGGCGCGACACTCACCGTGGCCACGGGCGAGAGGGTGACAGCTACCGACGCCGAATCCTTCTCTCCCTCGCTCGTGGCGAAAATCCAGGCGCTTCCAGCCGCCACGCCGGTCACCACACCAGACGATGAGACCGTCGCGACGGAGCTCTTGCCGCTGGACCAGCTGACGGTGCGCCCGGTGAGTGCCTCCCCGTTCGAATCGAGGGTGGTAGCTTCGAGTGCGACCGCCTTCCCCACCAGTATCTGCGCACTGCTCGGGCTCACCGTCACCGACGCTACTGGAGGAAGCGTAACTGTGATGGCCGACGATCCGGTCTGCTCCTCGCTGGTGGCGGTCACGGTCGTCTTGCCTGCCGCTATCGCGGTGAGGAGCCCGGAGGCGGAGACGGTGGCGACCGCGCTATTGCTACTCGCCCACGTGATGGTACGGTCGCCGAGCACTGCGCCGGCGGAGTCCTTTGCGCTCGCGGTGAGCTGCTGAGTGGAACCGATGGCGAGAGTGGTCGTGGCCGGTGAGACGCTCACGCTCGCAACAGGTGCGGCGTCGGTCACCACCTTTACCTGGCCCTTGCCGATCTTTCCCTTTCCGTTGCCGCCCTTGATGGTTACGGAGGCGGTGATCGTCGCCGTACCGGTGGAGAGCGCGCTGACGGTACCGTTGGAGGAAACCGTGGCCACGTCTTCGTTGTCGCTCGACCAGGTCACGATTTCATCGTCGACCGGTTTGCCCCGATCGTCGAGAGCCTTGGTGTCGAGCCGCGTCGTCTTTCCGCTCGTGAGCGTGACGGTTCCCGGAACGACGCTCACGCTCTCGACCGGGCGCGGGGATACGGCGACGGTAGCTGAGTCGCTCACTCCGTCGGCGGTGGCCACTACCACGGTGGTTCCGGCGGCGAGGCCCACGAGCACGCCGCCAGCTACCTTGGCGATCGTGGGGTTGGCGACGCTCCAATTCACACTGCGTCCTTCGATGGGCTGCGCCTCGTCGTCGCGCGGCTCCGCGGCGAAGCGTGTCGTGTCGCCAGCGAGCAGCTCGGCGCTGGCCGGAGAGAGCGACACGGACGCCACCTGCGGCGCGAGTACGGTGAGCGTTGCCGTTCCAGCCTTGGTGCCATCGGTGGCGATGATGACGGAGGAGCCGATGCGCTTCGCCTTCACCTCTCCACTTTCGGAGACGGTAGCGACGGATGTATCGGAGCTACTCCATATTATATCCTGACCATCGAGCTGGTGGCCGGATGGATCCAGTACGAGTGCGCTGAGGGGGAGGAGTTTCCCGACGTTCGTGGTTGCTTCGGCTGGTTGGACGGTGATGGCCGCAATCAGCACTGGCGATTCGAAGGTGGGAGCGGCAGTGTCGATGCAAGCGATTGCCGGGAGAGCGAGGAGGAGCACGGCCGAAGAGACAACCCAGTGAAGGCGACGCATACGACACCCCTGGTTGCGGTTCCGTTCGGCGGCCCGACCAGCATGGCGCCCTCGTTCGAGCGCTTTAGCTTCGTGGCTTTGCGTCGCCGGCTTTCACCGGTTTTGCCCTTGTCGCGGCGCCCGTCGGGGCGTGCGATCTTGCCATCGATTGAGTACTGGAAGTACTGGGAATAGACAGCTCTTCGCGCGCGAAGGTAACTTGCCGGCCGGAGCGCGCGAAGTGTTTACTCAATGCGGCACAAGATGTTACAGCATCGGCCAGCAGCCGTCGCCAGTCGCCTTGCGAATCCTCGGATGGAACTGTATCGTGCCGGGTGACCATCCCGATATGACGTATCGCGCGGCACCGGTGGAAATTTTTCGCCATAGTGTATTGAGATGACGAGCCTTCAGTTGCGGCTCTATCATCGAATGCCAACGCCATTGCAGTCGCTGGTGGCGGGAGCACGTGGCTGGTACTTGCGGAGCTGGCGATACGGCCCTGAGACGGAGCGGCTCATGGCAGAGGCCAGCGAGCGCGAGGGATGGGGTGAGGAGCGGTGGGCGAGCTACAGCGAGGACAGGCTTGCGGAGGTTCTCCACCGCGCCGCTACGCGCGTGCCATATTACCGCGATTACTGGGCGGCGCGTCGCCGGGCCGGAGATCGCCGTTCGGCGGAGCGGTTGGAGCACTGGCCGATCATTTCCAAGGAGCAGTTGCGTGCACAGCCGCAGGCGTTCGTCGCCGACGATTGCGATATCCGCCGGATGTACCATGAGCGCACGAGTGGCACGACCGGGACGCCGCTCGATCTATGGCTTGGCAGACGGGCCGTGCGCTCCTGGTTCGCGCTCTACGAGCAGCGGACGCGCGGGTGGCACGGCCTGAGTCGTGAAGACCCGTGGGGGATGATGGGTGGCCAGCCCGTCGTCCCGCCCAGCCGGGAGGAGCCGCCTTTCTGGGTCTGGAACGCTCCGATGCGGCAGTTGTACATCTCTGCCAACCATGTGAGCAGGCGGAACGCACCGGCCTTTCTCGAAGCGATGCGCTCGTACGGCATCACCCACCTGATCACTTACGCGTCGACCGCCGCCGAGCTTGCGTCCGAGGCCGTGGACCTGGGGCTCGGCCTCCAGGGATTGGGCGTGGTAATCACGAACGCCGAACCCGTCTACGCATGGCAGAGGAACGTGATCCGAGCGGCGTTCGGTTGTGAAGTGCAGGAGACGTACGGTATGGCGGAATCGGTTGCCGGGGCCAGCGAATGCAGCTCCGGCTCCCTCCACCTCTGGCCCGAAGTGGGCCATGTGGAGCTGCTCCACGATGACGCGGACGAACCAGTTCCGGCCGGTACCGCAGGCCGGCTCGTGTGCACGGGACTCCTCAACCCCGATATGCCGCTGATCCGATTCGCGGTCGGTGACCGCGCCGCGCGATCGATCGATCAGACGTGTTCCTGCGGGCGCAAGCTTCCGAGGCTCTCTCATATAGAGGGACGCACGAATGATCTCCTGATCGCGCCAGACGGCCGCCGCGTGTACTGGCTGAACCCCATACTATACGGCCTCCCGATTCGGCAGGCACAGATCGTCCAGGAATCGCTCGAGCGAGTGAGGATTCGTTACGTGCCCGCACCAGGATTCACATCCGCCGACGAGTACGAGATCGCTGGCCGGTTGTATCAGCGGCTGGGCGATGTCGATGTGGTCTTCGAGGTCCTGGACGTCATCCCGCGTGAGGCGAACGGGAAGTTCAAGGCGGTGCGGTGTGATCTTCCTCCCGACCAGCGAGAGCGTGCGGGATTGCGCGAAGGAGCCGTACCCTGAGCGAGTTGCCGCTGGTCTCCGTAATAATTCCCTGTCGCAATGAGCGAGACTGGATCCATGCTTGTCTGACTTCGCTCCTGCGCGCGGATTATCCGAGCGATCGTCTGGAGATCGTGGTCGTCGATGGGATGAGCGATGACGGCACTCGCGACTGTATCGCGCGATTGGCTGCCGAGAACCCGCGAATCCGGATGCTCGACAATCCGGCGAGGATCACTCCGTCGGCGCTGAACATCGCCATCGCGAATTCCCGCGGCGACGTGATCCTGCGCGCGGATGCGCACAGCAGATACCCGGAGAGCTACGTTCCCGACCTGGTGCGCTGGCTTGGCGACAGCGGCGCCGACAATGTGGGAGGAGTCTGGATCACCGAGCCGGGCGGCCCGGGCGCCATGGCCCGCGCCATAGCCGCGGCCATGTCCCACCCCCTGGGCGTGGGGAACGCTCACTTCCGCATCGGCACCCGCGAGCCGCGCTGGGTGGATACCGTTCCCTTCGGGTGCTATCGGCGCGACGTCTTCGAGCGCATCGGGCTCTTCGACGAAGACCTGATCCGCAACCAGGACGACGAGCTCAATGTTCGTCTGATCCGCGCTGGCGGACGGATCCTCCTCGTGCCCGATGTGGTCTGCAGCTACAACGCACGTGATTCGCTCGCGAAGCTCTGGCGCATGTACTACCAGTACGGCTACTTCAAGCCGCTCGTGGCGCGGAAGGTGGGAGGAGTCTTCACCTGGCGGCAGCTCGTGCCGCCGGCTTTCGTGCTCGCCCTTGCCGTGTCGCTCATCCTGGCCATCGCGTGGCCAGCGACCGCTCCGCTCCTCTTCGCCGTCGTGGCGATCTACCTCGTGGCGGTGCTGGGTACCGCCCTGCCCGTGGCGGGCC
>DATCXG010000275.1:0-8894 GCA_036565945.1 Gemmatimonadaceae bacterium | reverse complement strand
TTATCACCTCGGGCGGCCAGGTCCTCGCTTCGTGCAGGGAGCTTCGGACGCTGGGTGGGATCGTCGAACATGCCCTCTGTGTAATCGATCGCGAGGCGGGCGGTCGAGAGGCACTCCGTAAGACTGGGGTCGAGCTGCATACCCTCTTCAGGAGACGTGATCTGGAAGGGGCGCTCGACCCTGTCTGATCCTCTGGCCTTGCAGGCTAACGAAATGCTGAAGTGCACGAGTGCGAGAGTGGACATCACCACGCTCGACAACCCAGGGTGGCGAGTCCGCATCCCTCTCGCCGGTACGTCCCTCGATCACGCGGCCTTCCCGGAGGTCCGGGACCTCGTCCCCGAAGTAGCCTGGATGCACTGCCAGGTGACACAGGGACGGTTTGAGGGAGCCGGAGGTCCGCTGATGCTCGGCCGCATCCTGCGCACCTTTCTGGATGGGGCGCGCCACGCGGACAGACAGGGCACCGGCGCCGCTACTGGTTGATGAGATGCTGCGCCCGAACAGGGCACCAGGGAGGCGGCCCCGCACACCGCATCGCGTTGACGAATCTGGTGGCCATCTCCACGATTCACTTGCCAGATACCCGTCGGCAACCTCATACACATTGAAAGGCAGGTTGAATGACTGTTGAATGTGGTCGCCGTTCGCGGCGTGACTTCGTAGCCAATGTCGGACGGATCGCGTCCGCGGCTGCTCTCAACTCTCCCACCAGTCATCTCGGATGAATTCAAGAGTCAGACTGCTACGACCTCTCATGCCACTCAGAGCCGCTGTATTCCTCGCACTCCTGCTGGGTGGCTGCGCGTCGCTTCCGAGACCCGCGGTGGGAGCGGAGCGGTATCAACTCGACCGACTCTATTTCGGTCGGGCGATCGCCGATACGGGCCTGGTCTCGGATTCCGCCTGGGGGGTGTTTGTACGAGACGTTGTGACACCACGATTCCCGGCCGGCATCACATCGTGGCGTGGGGAAGGGCAGTGGCGCTCGGATGCGGGGGCGGTCGTGCACGAGCCGAGCATCGTGCTGGAGATAATCCATCCGCCGAGTCAGGGTGCGGAGGCAGCACTCCGGACCGTCATTCTCGAGTACAAGCGACGCTTCCTCCAGGAGGCGGTTCTTCGGGTCACGACGGATGTGCGCGCGCAGTTCTAGGCCGGCGTATGAGTATCTAGCGCGTTCGTCCGTCTGGTAGAGGGCTCGGATGGACGCTCGAGGAGGTTGGATGCCTGCTGATCCTCATCGCGCTCTGGTGGAGCGCTACCTGAACGCCTACAACAGCTTCGATATCCCCGGCATGTTGTCAGTGCTCGATCCGGCAATCGAGTTTCGCAACGTCACGAACGGGGAGATCACAGCGGCGGCTGACGGTATCGAGGAGTTCCGGAAGCTCGCCGAGCATGCCGCAGAGCTCTTCAGCAGCCGGCGACAGACTATCACGAGTTATGCCGCCGACGGCGACCGCGTGACCATCGCCATCGACTATCATGGCGTACTCGCAGCGGATCTCTCGCCGGAGCTGCGAGCGGGCGATACTCTGCGGTTGTCGGGGCGATCAACGTTCGTTGTCCGGGACGGGCGGATCACGAGCATCATCGACGAGAGCTGACTCGCCCGCCGTCCGGCCGCGTGGCCCAGTCTGGTGGATGCCTTCGATGCGGGGCGCATGGCGAGACTCTCGCGCGTTCGGCATCTATCTTGCCGCCTGAGTCCAGCCGCTCGCCACTCAGTTCGAGCGCCGCGGGAATCCAATCATCATCGGCAAACAACGCCTCATGCCACGCTCCTCTGTAGGCTTGATCCTGGTCGTCGCTGGTGGGGTGCTGATCATCGTCGGCCTCCTCGCGTGGTTGGGCGCCCTGTCATGGTTCGGGCGGCTGCCCGGCGACATCCGCATCGAGCGGCCGAACGCCCGCGTCTACGTCCCCATCACGTCGATGGTACTGCTCTCCATCGCGCTGTCGATCGTGGTGGCGGTTCTTAGGCGGTTTCGGTGAGCGACTGCTTCAATCTCACGAAGCGCTCGCCTGAGAGATACCGGAGGCGAGCGCTCGGGGCGAGACGCTCGATGAAGCGAGTAAGGACCTGCGCGGACGCGCCGCGTTATCAGAAGGCCACGACATACTCCGCTACATCGAGCGCAGATGGAGCGCTGAGCGCGGACCAGGAGCTTCGCTCAGCTCATAGCGTTGCTGCTCCGCTTCCGAGGCGGCCCACTGACCCGATACCCCGCAGGGCCGGCCAGTTACCGCACGACCTCGAAGTGGGCCATCATCCCCGCGGCATGGTGTTCGAGGATGTGACAGTGGTACATCCACTCACCCGGCCGGTCATCGGGTAGCCAGGCGATTCGCACTCGGCCATTCGCCGGGACGTTGACGGTGTCCTCCCAGGAGAGATAGTCCGGCGGCCTGCCGTTCACTTCCAGCACCTGAAAGAAAAATCCGTGCAGATGGAACGGGTGGTCGACCGGCGTCGCGTTGACGATATCCCAGACCTGGAGATCGCCAACCCGGACCGGCTGGTCGCGGTGGTGCTGTTCCTTGTTGATGAGGAAGTCAACACCGTGCTGGGCGCTCAGCTTGAAGCCCAGGACGACTTCACGCGTGGGCGTGACCGGGCCGGTCACGAGCGGCTCGATTTGCCGCAACGTCTCCGGGATCGCGGCCCGTGAGGGCTTGGCGGGGCCGACCAGCAGCGTCGCGAAGCGCTCGTGTTTCGGTATGCCGAACTTGCCGCGGTAGTGGCGGAGCGATCCGATAACCAGCGCCTCCCCCTCGGCGAATGGACCCACGGCGATGTCTGCGCGGTCGGCCGGTGCCAGGAGTACTTCATTCATGGTTACTGGTGCACTCAGCAGTCCGCCGTCGGTACCCAGCAGCGTGAATGGCCGGCCGCCCAACGACAGCCGCACGTAGCGCGCGCTCGAGGCATTGACGATTCGCCAGCGCTCGACCTGTCCGGCAGCCATCGTAAGCTCGGGCTCCCTCCTGCCGTTGACGAGCCGCGTGCTCCCCTCGCGGCCGTTGTGCTGCTCGATCCACCCCCCTGGCGGTCTTACCTGCCCCTTGCGATCGAGCGCAACGTCGTCGAGCACGAGCACTCGCTCGGCGTCCAGCTGCGGCTCGTTCGGGCCGCGCACCACGAGCGCACCGTATAGCCCACGTTCCATCTGCACCGGTTCGTTGCTGTGGGGGTGATACCAGAACGTGCTCGCGTCCGGGAGCGCGAAGCGATACGTGAACGTCTCGCCCGGGGCGATGGGGTGCTGCACCATGTCCGTGCCGTCCATGGGCGCCAGGAGCCGGATCCCGTGCCAGTGGATCGTCGTGGGCTCGGGAAGCGAGTTCGTGAGGTGCACCTCCAGAACATCTCCGATGTTCGCTTCGAGTACCGGACCTGGAACCTGCCCGTTGTATCCCCATGCACGTGTACGGCGGCCGGGGATGAACTCCCAGTCCATCTCGCGTGCTTCGAGGTCGACCGCGATGATCTTGCCGCTCGGGTCGGGCCGGGCAGCGTCGTACGCCCGCCGGTACTCGTCGAGCGCGTCAGCCGCGGGGGCGTGCATGACCATGCCATGCTCGCCGTGCCCGTGCGCGGTGTGGTCGTGCGCGCTGTGGTCGCTGTTGTCGTGGTGCGAGTCGTGTTGCATGAGAACCTCCGGTTCGGAGAGGGTCGCGAGACGTAGCACTACAGTTGGCCCTGGAGTCACACCGCGGCGCGATGGCCCATCGCGCATCAATGCGGCCGGCCGCTCTACGAGCTGCCGAGCGATGCAATCGCCACGCGCCAATCGGTCACGACGGCATTCTTCTCACGGTTCATCGTCACACCGGGGATGCGCGTCCGGGGTACGAGCGAGATAGCGTCGAGCGCGCCGGCCGCGATGAGATCGTTCACCACCTTGTCGCGCTCGAGGTCTATCCTCGGATCTACGCGGTGCGTGAAGGTATGCTCTTTCGTGAGAAACTCGATTCCCACGTCGTGCGTGGCTGCCGCGACGAATATGGAGCGCCCGTCCCAATCCGCGGGCCAGTGCCAGATGCGGATGTGGTGGCGCTTGGCGAAGGTATCCGTGAGCTTCTGGAACACGATATCCGGTGGGCAATCGTCCAGCAGCAACTGCGAGACGGGCTGGTGCCTGTACCCGCGCGCTCTGGCCATGGCCACGAAGGTATCGAAGCCGGTCCGGATGGAGAGTCGCTCGGCAGCCTCCCACCCCGCCGCTAGGAAGGCCGCGCGGACCTCTGCCTCGCTGCCGATGAGTACCACGTTGATGAGATCGGCCGGCTTCTTACCAGCGAAGGCGTAGGTGCGCGGCGGGAGGCTGCGGAGCAGTGAGTCCACCCTCACCGTATCCGCGAACGCCGGCGGCCCCTGCCACGCCGGCCAATCCGGCAGCACGGCGTCGGCCGTGAGGCGAACGCGCATCTCGACGCCAGAGGAGAAGTCGATTGTGTGGTGCCGCTCGTGCAACTCCCCGCGATCGGCTGCGAAGAGCGCGGCCGCGGCCTCCGGTTGCACGGTGCCCAGCGCGAGGAGCGCCCAGTCGGCTTTCGATCGCACGAGCCCGGGATCGGGTAGACCGAGAATGCGCCCGGCCGTGTCGACGATCTCCTGCGCATTGTCGACGGCGCTCACCTGCGCGGAGATGGGAGCGTCGTGGCCGTCTGGAGTCTCGAGCGAGGTGAACGCGAGTGTGACGAAGCGCCGCCGCTTGTTGCGACGCTCCTCGCCTGCCTCGGTAATCGTGCCGCGCAGCACCGTGCCCGGTGCCACGGCGGGAGTCGTGTCGCTCGGTGCAGGCGCGATGACGAGCGCGCGCACCTCGCGCCCACGCATCGCGCGGTGGCTCGTCACCGGATCGGTCAGGCGGATCTGCAGCTGGGTCCCTGCGTCCAGCGTCTGAGCCGTGCACGCGCGCGCCCCAGGGCGGGTAGCAACCACGAGGGCGATGGGGATGATGGTGCGCACGCCGAAGCGGGCCGCGAGAGCTAGGGCGATCCGGAGAAGCACGGGCCTGACTCGACAGCAGTAGTCACGTCACCTCGCGTGCGCGCACAAACCGTTCCCGTCCTGCGACTGGACACCGCTTGCCGCGCGGTTGAATTTGGCTGCTAGGCCACACTGGGTACTTACGTGATGACGGTCGATGGCATGGAGGAATGCGATGAAGGGGGGCAAGGGAGGGCGAAAGCGACGGGCGTCTGGCAGCGGTGCGGGGCGCCATGCCAGTGGGCGTGACAAACTGAGAAAGGGAGGCGCTCCACGCCCCTTCAGCGGCGCTCCCAGGAAGGGCAGTCGGAAGAAGCCGTACGGCGGGATGCCCGCGTCGGGTGACGAGTAAGGTACCGATTGTTGGAATCCTTCTCGCAGTCGTGATCTCGATCTCGGAATACATGAGCGACTTGCTCGTAGTGTCACCGTTCATCTCCAGTGATTCGCTGATGAAGAAAAAGCCTCTGAAGTCGGGTAAGCTCCCAGCCTCGAAGCGTACGTCGCTCCCTGCCGCGTCACCGAGCACACCCAAGCGGGTCCGTGGTGCTGCGGCCAAGCCACCAGGTAAGCCATGGGCGACATCGGCGAAGTCAGGGCGCCGCGGCACCTGAGTGCCGCGCGTTCGTGTTGGCCAGCACGAGACTCCAGAGAGAGTTGAACACATGCGCCAAGTACGTTACAACGTGGCGGCGAGCCTCGATGGCTACATTGCCGGCCCGCACGGGGAGTTCGACTGGATCCCCAATGACCCCGCTGTCGACTTCGATGCTCTCTTTGCCAGAGTCGACACGGTGCTACTGGGCCGCCGCACCTTCGAGCTGACCCGCCAGACGGGTGCGCCACCGTGGGCGCCCGGGATGCGCGTCTACGTGTTCTCGCGCACGCTCGAGCAGGGGGACTACCCAGACGTCACGATCATCGGTGATAATGCGGATGGCGTGGTGGCCGCACTCCGCCGCGAGCCAGGCGATGGCGAGATCTGGCTGTTCGGCGGCGGCGTGCTCTTCGGGAGCCTACTCGCTGCTGGGCAGGTGGACGCCGTCGAGGTAACGGTTGTACCGGTGCTGCTCGGCGGCGGCATACCGCTGTTACCGGCCGGCGCGCCGCGCACATCTCTCATGCTCACCGACACGCGCACTTACCCGAGCGGCATGGTGAGTCTATCCTACGCGGTCCGGCGCACGACTGTCTGAAAATCGTGGCAAAGAGACCGGCGCGGGAAGTGTGGAAGGCATTTCGTTGTTAGATGGCCCCTTGTTTCGCCTTTACCGGGAAGGATTGGCACATGCACACCGTACGACTTCTGGCTACGCTGGGCCTCACGACCGTCTTCGCTCTCGCGGCGTGTACGACAGGCCAGCCCGCGCTTCAGCCGGCTGACGGCATCCTCTGGCAGTCGGCCTCACCGGCTGACGAGGCTGCGATCCGCGCGCTGTTCGACACGACCGCGGCAGGATGGAATAGGGGCGACCTGGCCGCCTACATGTCCGCCTATGCCGACTCGGCGTCGGGCAATGGCGCGGCTGGCTTCGACCGGAGCAAAGCGGATATCGAGCGGACCATGCGCGCCGGATTCTGGCGTAACGGCCGCCCAGCTCAGACGCTCAGGTACGAGCAGCTCGGCGTACGGATGCTCGGCCACGACTACGCGCTGGTCAGAGGTAAGTTCGTGCTGAGTGGTGGCGATCTGCCGGAGCGCACTGGTCTGTTCTCGACGGTGTGGGCTCGTACGAGCGACGGCTGGCGCATGATCAACGATCACTCTGGTTGAGCGCGATCTGGCTGGAGAGGAGAGTCCCATGACTACCGATCCGTTCGCACGCTGGCGTGGGACCACTCTCTGGCGCGTGCTCGCTGAGGGACTCGAGCGAGCAGAAGCCGATGGCATCCTGAACCTTGCCGCCGATGGCGGACGCGAGGCAACAATCGGTCTCCTGTGTCTGCAGCTCGATGCTGAGGGTGTGGTGATCGGGACGCGGCTCTCCGAGGTGCGCGCGGCCCTGCATCGGGGCGGCTGGCGCGAGGAGGACTACGCGGACAGTCTTGCACTAGAGCTCTGCGCGCTTCTGGATCGGGGTGCGCAGAGCGAGGACGTGGCTGAATACGTTGGCCGCTTCGAGGACGAGGTCGTCGCGCGCACACCGTCCGCGTTGCACGAGCGGCTCGCGCTCGTTGCGGCTGTGTGCCGGGCGTACGAGGAGGGAGGCGACGCCGGTAGGCGCCCAGCCTGACGAATTGCTGTGGTATCCGGGGCGGTCGCCAGGACAGGCGCGCAAATGTGATACCTGAAGGTCCACACGATGTATTCCAGACAGCAGCTCACCGCTGATCTTCGCTCGCTCGGCATCGCTCCCGGCGACGTCGTCATGGCTCATGCCTCGGTGCGGGCGATCGGCGAGATAGCTGGCGGACCGGACGAGATCCATCGCGCGCTCAAGGACGCCATCACGGTCGAGGGTACGTTGTTGATGTACGCCGGGTGTCCGCGCTACTTCGACGAGGTCGGCCGCGGGAACCTCTCGCCTCAGCAGGAAGCGGAAGTCCTCGAGAAGCTGCCGCCATTCGACGCCGACACTGCCCGGTCGGACAGAAGCAATGGAGTGCTGGTCGAGTTTCTGCGCACCTACCCCGGATCTCGTGTCAATCATCACGTGGCGCGATTCGTCGCTTGGGGCAAGCACGCGGATTACCTGCTCTCGCAGCAGCCCTGGGATTACGCCTTCGGACGCGGGTCGGCTCTCGACCGGTTCGTCGGTCTGGATGGCAAGATCGTGCTGCTCGGATCCGATCACGACACTGTCACGTTTCTTCATTATGCCGAGCACGTAGTCGACATCCCGGGCAAACGGATTGCGCGATTCAAGGTCCCGGTTGCACTCGATGGCGTACGAATCTGGCGTGACGTGGAAGAGTTCGACACGGCTGATGAAGGCGTCCACGCCAACTGGCCCGATCGTTTCTTCGCGAGGGTCGTGGACGGCTATCTCGCGGCCTCGATGAACCGTGGTGGCATGGTTGGCGACGCCCGG
The DNA here is from genome assembly GCA_036565945.1 of Gemmatimonadaceae bacterium. Classification (GTDB taxonomy): domain Bacteria; phylum Gemmatimonadota; class Gemmatimonadetes; order Gemmatimonadales; family Gemmatimonadaceae; genus JADGGM01. Next base: position 863 of record DATCXG010000275.1, on the reverse strand, counting down.
TGCTATCTCCTCCGCGCCCGTGATCTACTCGACTTCGCCCTTCCAATGATGATGAGCGTCGCTGCCGATGGCCGGGTGGCGCATTCTCTCCGGGAGCTGCCGCAACCTGATAGCGACCGTGCTGTTTAGTGAATGACATGTGACTGCTGTGCAATCGACACATCATGGCTATCGATATCATGGCTGTCGATATCGCGCTGCTCGACACCGAGGATGGCGGAGCGCTCCAGCGTGTGACCCTTGGCTAACGAGCTACAGAGCTCGGCAGCCGCGCGGCGGTATCACCCGCCGCGCGGCTAGCGGTGGTCTATTTTGTGCCCTCGGCAGCCGGTCAGAGATACATCATCAGGAGTGGCGCCATGCATCTATCACAACGCGTCTCCCAGATCTACGGGGTGGTGTTCGTCATCGTGGCGATCGTCGGCCTCTTCACATCTGGTGGAAGCATGCAATCCGATCCAGCTGTTGCTCCCCGTCTCTTCGGGCTGTTCCCGGTCAACCTCCTCCATAACCTGTTCCACCTGGCGTGGGGAGGGTGGGGGCTCGTAGCTGCACGGGAGTGGATCACCGCGCAACGCTACCTGATGGCTACCGCGGTCGTATATCTCATCCTCGCGGTGCTGGGCTACATCACTCCGAGCATGTACGGGCTCCTACCGATCGGCGGCAACGACATCTGGCTCCATATCGTCCTCGCGGTCGTCGCGGGGGCTGTAGCGCTCTCGGACAGAAGGGCGCCGGTCGAGAGCGACGCGAGGTAGCATGCTACCTCGACGGCATTCGCCCCGTGCGAATGCCGTCGGGTAATCCTGCGTCGTTCTAGTGAGCTTCACGCCTGACACACGATACCGGACCGGAGCATC
>DATCXG010000262.1:0-9671 GCA_036565945.1 Gemmatimonadaceae bacterium | reverse complement strand
GCGGCGGACTGGCGGTGACGTACGAGGAGGAGCGCGCGACGGATCTCGACGCGTTTGCCGCGGCAGTCCTGCCGCAGGTGGCCGATGCCGGGCTGTCGCTGATCATCGAGCCTGGCCGGTTCATCGTCGGCAACGCCGGCGTGCTGCTCACGCGGGTGCTGTACCGCAAGCGAAGTGGCGACCACCAGTATATCATCACAGACGCGGGGATGAACGACCTGCTCCGTCCCTCGCACTACAACGCCTACCATGGAATCGAGGCCGTGAGCCCGACGGCCGGCCGCGTGGTGGCCGACGTGGTGGGGCCGGTATGCGAGAGCGGTGACTTCTTCGCCCTGGGCCGCGAGGTGGACGATGTGAATCCCGGCGACTTGCTGGTGGTCCACTCCGCTGGCGCGTACGGCTTCTCCATGGCATCGAACTACAACTCACGCCCACGCGCCGCCGAGGTGCTAGTGGACGAAGGGAGATTCGCCATCATAACCGAACGTGAGCGATATGAAGATCTCGTGAGTCGCGAGAGATCAGTCCCGCAATGGAGGGACTCCTGATGCGAGTGGGTGTCATCGCCGACGCGCATGATCGCCTGCCGGCGATCGCGGAGTTCGCCCGACGATTCCGTGCTGCCGGTGCGGAGATGATCCTGCACGCCGGAGATCACTGCGCTCCGTGGTCGCTGAGGCCATTCCAGGCAGAGAATTTCCCTATGGTCGGCGTCTTCGGAAAGTGCGATGGCGACCGCGAAGGGCTGCGTGCGGAAGCGGCGCTGGGAGTGGGAACGGAACTGTTCGAATCGCCCCACAGCGTGGAGCTCAACGGCACGCGCATCCTGCTGGTGCACGATCTGGCCGATGCCGGCGAGCGCTCGGTGGCGGGTCACGCCATCGTGATACATGGCTGCACCCACGAGCACAGCGTGGAGAATTGCGGTGACACGCTCCTGCTGAATCCCGGCGAGGCCTGCGGTTGGTTGCATGGTACACCCACGGCAGCAATTCTCGACCTCGACACACGAAAGGTCGAGCTCATCACACTCGACACATGAACCGGATACTGATACTCGATTACGGCTCACAGTACACACAGCTGATAGCCCGGCGCGTTCGCGAAGCAGGTGTGTACTCGGAGATCCATCCGCCCACTCGTACCATCGAGTGGATACGTGAGTGGAACCCGGCGGGAATCATACTCAGTGGCGGTCCCAATTCGGTGTACGGGGAGAACGTCCCGTCCGCCGACCCGGCCCTTCTGAGCATGTCGCCGTTGCTCGGCATCTGCTACGGAATGCAGCTCATCGCCCAGCTGGAGGGCGGTGGTGTGACGCGCGCCGGACGTCGCGAATACGGCCGCGCCGATTTCGAGATCGTGAGACCCGATGCGCTCTTCGCCGGCTTCGAGACAGGCGAGAGCATCGCCGTCTGGGCCAGCCATGGCGACTCCGTGGAGGAACCGCCCCCGGGTTATGAGATCCTCGCGCGGAGCTCGAACACTCCCGTGGGCGCATTCAGACACAGCACGCTGCCCGTCTTCGGAGTGCAGTTCCACCCCGAAGTCCAGCATACACCACGCGGCGCCGACATCATCGCGAATTTTCTCTTCGAGATCTGCAAGGTGGAACCCACCTGGACAGCAGGTGCTTTCATCGACGAGAAAGTGGCACGTGTACGCGAACGCGTGGGTAGGACACGCGCTATCTGCGGTCTGTCCGGCGGCGTCGATTCCTCCGTTGCAGCCGCACTCGTGCACCGCGCCATTGGCAACCAGCTCACCTGCATCTTTGTCGACCACGGGCTCCTTCGCCAGAATGAGCGCGCGCAGGTGGAGCGGACCTTCCGCGCCAATCTGGGAATCGATCTCATAACGATCGACGCGGCCGATCGCTTCCTCGCGGCCCTCGCTGGGGTTGAAGACCCCGAGGAGAAACGTCGGCGCATCGGCCACACCTTCATCGATGTCTTCGAGGAGGCGGCTCTGTCGGTGGGAGAGGGAGTGAAATTCCTGGTGCAGGGGACGCTCTACCCCGACGTGATAGAGTCGGCGTCGCCGCACGGTGGCCCCTCGGTGACGATCAAGACCCACCACAATGTGGGCGGCCTGAAGCCCGGGATGAAATTCGAGCTGATCGAGCCGCTACGCGAACTGTTCAAGGACGAGGTGCGGCGGCTGGGGCGGGAGCTGGGTCTGCCAGCCGAGATGGTTGGTCGGCATCCATTCCCGGGTCCCGGCCTCGCTATTCGCATTCTCGGCCCCGTGAGTCCCGACAAGCTCGCCGTGCTGCGACAGGTGGACGCCATCTACTTGGACGGCATCCGCGAGGCGGGCCTGTACGACGACATCTGGCAAGCGTTCGCCGTGCTCCTGCCGGTGCGCAGCGTTGGCGTCATGGGCGACAGTCGGACTTACGAACACGTGGCCGCGCTACGTGCCGTGACCAGCAGCGATGGGATGACGGCTGACTGGTTCCCATTCCCCCCCGATGTCCTCGCCACCATCTCCAACCGCATCATCAACGAAGTGGACGGCGTGAACAGGGTGGTCTACGACGTTAGCAGCAAGCCGCCAGCGACCATCGAGTGGGAGTGAACTACAGGGTTCAGGGGGCAGGGGGCAGGGTTCAGGAACTACCAGGGATCAGGAAGCAGGGATCAGGGATCAGAAAGGGCTCGTAGCATAGAGTTCTTTACGCCGAGGCAGTTCCTGAACCCTGAACCCTGCACCCTGAACCCCGTACTTACCTGATCCCTGTAGTTCACGGTCCCTGCTTTCTGATCCCTGTCTTTCAAAGTCCCGGCTTCCTGAACCCTGCCACCCGTCTCTCAGTCAGTGTAGTAGATGAACCGCCCGCAGCTCTCGCAGGTACGCAGCTCGGTGTTCCGCTCCTGATCGTGCCCCTTGCTCGTGGGGACGTGCACGAAGCAACCGTAGCAGACGCCATTCAGCACCGGAGCCACAACGCGCTCGTGGCGCCGGCCGATGCGTCTGAGCGCACTCTTGGTGCGCGGCGAAAGCTGTTCTTCACGCTCCGCTATACGCTCCCCGAGCCTCTCGCTGAACGCATCAACGTCCACCGGAATCCCGGCTGCCGCGTACTCCGCCGCGCCGATGTCGCGGCGCAGCGTCTGTAGATCCTGGATCTCCAGAAGAATTTCCAATTCGGCGTGCAGCATCAGACGCCCTTCTCTTCGAGGAGTGCGAGGAACTGTGCCGGGTCCGTGAGCGCAAAAAGCCGCTCGGGAACGTCAGCTTCCTTGCTGAACTGGGCAATCTTTCCCAGTACGGGCAGGTACTGATTCGATACCTCGAGCGGCGGAGCGACGATGAGGAAGAAGAAATTCACGGGCTTCTCATCGATAGCGCGGAAGTCGATACCCTCCGGCTTGCGGCCGAATGCGACTCGCAACTTGCTCACTACAAGTGAGCGGCAGTGGGGAATTGCGATTCCGCGGCCGATGCCCGTGGAGCCCAGATTCTCACGCCGCTTCAACATCTTGTACAGCATTCCCTCGGACTTGTCGTCGAGCTTGAGGAGAGCGATCAGCTCCTTGAGAATGTCGTCCTTCGCGGTACCAGCGAGCTGTAGCTGTATCGCATCGTCTGTGAAGAATTGGCGTAGTTCCATCTATATCCTCAGGTGTCGTTTTCGTTGGGCAGCGTACGGCGTCTACGTGTGGGAGCAACCTTTCAACTTACCAGTGCGCTTGACGGCTGTCAAATGACGACGTTGCATGGACTTGGAGATACCATTAGCTTGGTTGAATGCCCTTTCCATTCGAGCTCTCTCACCCCGTACCGCTCTACCTGGCCCCCATGGCAGGGGTGTCGGAATCGCCATTCCGGCGGATCTGCCGCCGCTTCGGCGCGGATGTGGTAGTAACCGAGTTCCTGTCCGCCGAAGGAATCAGGCGAGAGAACGAAGCCACGATCTCCAAGCTGCGGTTCGGCGCCGACGAACGCCCCATCGGTGTGCAGATCTTCGGCGGCGAGCCCGACGCCATGGGCGAGGCGGCCGCCCTCGTCACCGATGTCTTTGCCCCCGAGTTCATCGACATCAATTTCGGCTGCCCGGTCAAGAAGGTCGTGAAGCGCAACGGTGGCTCGGGGGGCCTCAAGGACCTCGGGCTCGTGACCAGTGTGATTCGCGCGGTCTCGCGCGCCACGCACCTCCCGGTAACGGTCAAGATCCGGAGTGGTTGGAACGAGGAGATGCGCGACCCGGTGACGATCGCGCTCCGCTGCCAGGATGCGGGAGCTCGAGTGCTGACTCTGCACCCTCGCACACGTGCGCAGATGTATTCGGGTGACGCTCGTTGGGAAGAGATTGCAGCCGTCGTCGACGCACTCGACATTCCCGTTCTGGGCAACGGTGACATCCGCACCCCCGAGGACGCGGTGCGCATGCACGATGTGACGGGATGCGCCGGAGTGATGATCGCACGCGGCTCGTTCGGCCAGCCATGGATCTTCACCCAGACGCGGGCGCTCCTCGACGGTCAGCCGAAGCCTGCGACGCCACCAGTGAAGGAACGCTTCGCGGTCGCCGTGGAGCACGCGAAGATGGCAGACGCCTACGAGACCGATCCTCGCGGCGCGGCCGTGGAATTCCGCAAGCACCTTGGATGGTACGTGAAGGGCCTCCCGGGATCGGCCGACCTGCGCAGGCAACTGCACCAGGTAGTATCGTTGGGCCAGATCGAGGATATCCTCGGCTCATATCTCACCCGGTCCGCGGCTGGCGATCTGGAATGGGAGGGCAGCGGCGAGAGAGTCCCGCTCCCCGTGGGCGCGTGAGACGCGAGAGCGTTATCGAGCTGCTCAACCAGGTCGCGGATGGTCAACTCGACGTGGGGCACGCAATGGCTCGACTCTCGCTGCCTGAAGCCGAGCCGCTGTCATTCGCCACTGTCGACCACCACCGCGCGCTCAGACAGGGATATCCGGAGGTCATCTTCGGCAGTGGGAAGACCGCGGAGCAGGTCCTGGCAATCGCGGACCGTATAGCCACGCAGGGCGACGGTTTCCTCGCAACCAGGGTGGACGAGGCGCTGCACGCACCGCTGCGAGAGCGCTTTCCATCGGTCGAGATAAACCGCCTGGGACGCACTGCCTACCTGGCCCCCGACGCCCCAGCACCCGCCGGCCGCGGTACGATCCTGGTGATCACTGCCGGGACGAGCGACCTGCCGGTCGCCGAGGAGGCTGCCGTGACGGCGAAGGCGCTGGGCAACAGCGTCGAGCGGCTGACGGATGTGGGCGTGGCAGGCATCCACCGACTGCTCTCCCGCGCCGACATGCTCAGTGCCGCCTCGGTCATAGTCGTGGTCGCGGGGATGGACGGCGCGCTGCCGTCGGTGGTCGGTGGCCTCGTGGCAGTGCCGGTGATCGCCGTGCCAACCAGCATCGGCTACGGTGCAAACCTGGGCGGCGTGGCAGCCCTCCTGACGATGCTCAACAGTTGCGCCGCCGGGATCACGGTCGTCAATATCGACAACGGATTCGGCGCGGCGTACGCCGCTTCTCGCATCACTCACGGGTAGACCGTCCCGCGGCAGCAGGTACGGTGCCCTGTACGTTCATTCGAACATTCAGGAACCACGTGCCAGCGGCCGCTGTCCTGCAGGGAGTAATCCTAGCCGCGTTGTTCGCGGTGCTTCTGGCGGCGCTCGTAACCCGGCGCCGTATGCGCGAGAGCGCATCCAGCAGCATGCCTAGGACGGCGAGTGCGAGCGCCTCCGCCATGCAGCGCGCCACAGCCCACGGATTGCGGCCGGTGGCCGCGCCAGGACCACGACGAACACCGTGGACCAATGGCTCATCGGCCGAGCGCCCCATCGAGCTGGAAGTCCTCGAGCGATACCTGGTGGACATCCGCGACGCGCTGGGCGGCGACGACGTCGTGCTCTGGAAGCGAGGCGATGGCGATGAGCTGATCACCGTCGCCTCCGCCGCCGGCGGGCGGACTGCGGCGGACTTTCGAACGAGCCCGACGGCCGACTCGCTGGCGCACTGGGCGCTCGAGCAGGGAATTCCAGCCAGCAACTACGATACAGACGAAGCGCTCCTCGTCGCGGCCCCTGTGGGAACCGAGGAGCGGCAACACGGCGCGATCGCGCTGTACGCTGGCAACCGCCACTCCGTCTCGTCCGAACAGGTACGCACCTACCTGCCGCGCTACGCCTCGCGACTGTCGCTCGTGCTCGATCTCCTCCGCGACGGCCGCGAGACACGGCGTTACCGTGGCAAGTCGATCGAGCTCGCGAAGGCTGCCGAGCGCATCCAGGCGAGCACCGACATGGCAGCCCTCGGGCGGGCAATCTGTCAGGCAGCGACCGACGTGTCGGGCGGATCGCGCGCGGCCTTCGTCATCTGGACATCGCCCGGAGCTGACCCTCGCCGTGCCGACTCCGCCGATGCTGCAGGCCATGGGATGATCGCGACCGTGTCGCCGGGGCACCCGATGCGTCACGGCTTCGAGATCGCCAGGGACTCGTTCGTTGGCACAGCGTGCAGGGAGGGGCAACGCTTCATCATCCGTGAATCGTACAGGATGTCGGACTTCCCCATCTTCGGACCAGACGAGCCGACTCGGCTAGTGAGCTCGATAGCTGTGGTGCCGTTGCAGAGAGATGGCAGATCGCTCGGGGCGATCGCCGTGGAGGGGGACGAAGAGGCACAACTGACATCGGTGGAAGGTTCGTTGCTCCTGCTCCTCTCGTCGGTAGCATCCGTAGGGCTGGAGCGCGTTCGGCAGCTCGAAGAGGTGACCGCACGCGCCGTCACCGACGGACTCACGGGGCTCCCGAACCGGCGGATGTTCGATGAACGGTTGGCGCAGCACCTGGCGGAGTGCGACAGGCGCGATGAGGTACTGTCGCTCATCCTTGCCGACATCGACCACTTCAAGGAGGTGAACGATGAGTATGGCCACGAAGCCGGCGATCTCGTCCTTGCGGCCGTCTCTCGAGCGATAGAGATCGGGGTGCGCAACATCGACCTCTGCGCCCGATATGGCGGAGAGGAACTGGCCATCCTGCTCCCGGAGACCACCATCGAACTGGCTCGTGACGTGGCAGAACGTTTGCGACAGACCGTGGAGGCGCTGCGGATCCCGGTCAGCGGCGGCATCATCTCGGTCACGGCATCATTCGGAGTTGCCTCCTACCCCATGAGCGGCGCCGGGCGAGGTACGCTCTTCACGTCGGCCGACAGAGCGCTCTACGCTGCCAAGAGCGCTGGTAGAAATCAGGTGATGTTAGACAGCGCAACCTTCACTGCCACACACTTTTAGCAGTTCATAATCGCGCTTCACATCAGACGTATGCGGCATTGACTCGGCCGGCGCGATGGGCTAGATTGTGAAGTGTCGGGGGGCGACTGGCTTCGACGGGGTAAGTGAATCTGTAGCTGCGTGCTCAGGTACTCGGGTCCTGGTAAAACCCTCGGGAAAATTTTTAACTGCCAACAACAACTTGGCTCTGGCTGCGTAACTTCGGTTCACGCACCTGCCCATCAGGTAGCCCGCCCGAGGCGGCCTGACGGGTATCGCAAAATCGGGATAGCTGTCCGTCGCGTCTTCCGGCGGCTGGCGAAGTTCTAGAAGACTTGTTCGGTTGTGGGCCGCCCGCTGGCCAGCAATCGGAGACCTCAATCGGTGGGCTACGCACGTAGACGCTGTGGTCGATCTTGTCTCGGACCGGGGTTCAATTCCCCGCGCCTCCACTGCGAAGGCCGCTTGCCAGAACACTCGGGCAGGCGGCCTTCGCGCTCTGAACACCGGGCGATGCCGCACTCTACCTCCAGCGATCCGCATGACCCCGGAGCCGGCGCCGCTATCGTCCGCGCCGAGGCCATCGAGCCGGATGCAGCAGCCGTTCTCCGGTCGAGTGATGGTCAGGAGATTCGCTTCGGCACGGCGTCGTGGACGGATCCCACAATAACCCGCGGCGGCGTGTTCTACCCGCCGGATGCGAATTCCGCCGAGGCGCGGTTGCGCTACTACGCATCACGCTTCTCCCTGGTGGAAGTGGACTCCACCTACTACGCGCTGCCCTCTCGTAGCACCGCGGAACTGTGGAACGCGCGGACGCCCGTCGACTTCACGTTCGACATCAAGGCGCACGCATTGATGACGGGGCAGCCAACGGAGGTCAGGAGCTTGCCTCGTCAGCTTCGCGAGTCCCTGCCGGAGTCGCTCGCTGCGAAGAAGCGTATCTACGGCAAAGACCTCCCGCGCGAGTTGTTCGACGAGGCATGGCGCATATTCCGCGACGCGATGGAACCACTCCACTCGTCGGGTAAGCTCGGCTCCGTTCTGCTCCAGTACCCGCGCTGGTTCCTACCAGGCGAGGAAAGTCGCACGAGCATCCTCGATGCTCGCGAGCGCCTGGGCGGCCTGGATTCGGCGGTAGAGTTCCGCAACGCCAGCTGGTTCGACGCACGGAACGCGGACCGCACGCTCGGATTCCTGGAGGCAAATCGGATTCCGTTCGTCATGGTGGACGAACCACAAGGATTCCGGAGCAGCGTTCCACCAGTCGTCGCGGTCACTTCGCCCTATCGCGCAGTGATCCGATTCCACGGTCGTCGTGCAGCAGATTGGGAGCGCGCCGGTGTGCCGGTGGTCGACCGCTTTCGCTACCTGTACGACCATACGGAGCTCGAGGAGTGGGTAGAGAGGATCATGGCCGTGGCGGCGCTTGCGAGGACGACCCACGTGATCATGAACAACTGCTACGCCAACTATGGCACGACTAACGCGCTGGAGATGGCATCCATGATCCGGGAAGCGTACAGGACGCATGGCCCCCGATTTGCCATATGAGACGCACTCGACAGTCGAGGTATAAATGGGGCACATCGACAAGGATGCGATACGCGCTCGCGGGCTCGGTGACATCTCCCGGCAGGAGAGAAGGTCCGTCACCCATGGTGAATTCTGGATCCCCGAGGAGGAGCGCGAGCTCTACAAGAGGGCACTCACCGCCCTGAACGCGGCGGGTATCCCATACGTTGTTGCCGGTGCCTACGCCATCCACGCGCACACCGGAATCTACAGGCAGACCAAGGACCTGGACATCTTCGTGGAACCGGAACAGGTGGTGGCGGCCATGCAGGCGTTGCGCGACATTGGCCTGACAGCCCGCCTGGAGCAGCCGCACTGGCTCGCCAAAGCCATCGATGGTCGCCGCCGGTTCGTGGACATCATCTTCGGCATGGGAAACGGGATGTCTCTCATCGATCGCGACTGGTACGCGTACAGCCGGCCCGCGATCCTCGCCGCAACACCAGTGCGGATCGCGCCCGTGGAGGAGCTGATCTGGCACCGACTGTTCATCAGCGAGAGGCACCGACAGGACACGGCCGACATCCTCCACCTCATCGCCAGCGTGGGGACAACGATCAACTGGCGGCGGCTGATCGACAAGACAGGTGAGCACTGGGCGCTCCTGCTCGCTCACGTGCTGGTGTTCGAGTACGTGTATCCCGAACTGCTGGTAGGAGTGCCGGGTTGGGTGATGGACGAGTTGCTGGATCGTGCACGCGAAGCTCGTGGGCGCGAGCGCACTGACGAGCGCATCACCCGCGGCACGTTGATCTCACGCTTCAGCTTCACCATCGATGTTCACGAGTGGGGGTTTCGCGATCTGCGCGCGGAGAAGGTCGCCGCCATGGAG
>DATCXG010000222.1:0-3047 GCA_036565945.1 Gemmatimonadaceae bacterium | reverse complement strand
CCCCCCCCACCGGCAGTGCCGCCGGCGGCATCCATGGCGACGCCAACGTGAACGGCCCCACGATCCTCGTCGTCGATGACGAGCGCACGCTGGCGCGTGCCATCAAGCTGTACCTGGCCGACTTCGACTACGATGTCGAGACAGCGGGCGACGCCGAGAAGGCACTCGAGCTTCTGGAAGCTCTGCGCCCCGACGTGGTCTTCCTGGATGTCCAGCTCCCCGGGATGAGCGGGATGGAGCTACTGCGGCGCATCCGCGAATTCGATCCGGCCGTTGCCGTCATCATGATGACGGCCTACGGCACCATCGAGGGCGCGGTGGAAGCGGTCAAGCTCGGCGCCTTCGACTATCTGAAGAAGCCCGTGGACCTGGAGGAGTTGAAGCTGCTGGCGGACCGCGCGAGAGAGACGTCGCTCATGAGGCACGAGCTGTCGTACCATCGCAGGCGCGCGGCGCACGGCTCGCCGTTCGCCGCACTCATGGGCGACTCGTATGCCATTCGCACCGTCATCGAGAAGGCAAGGCAGATCGCCGCGCTGGACGAGACGCCCCCGGTGTTGATCACCGGTGAGACTGGCACCGGCAAGGGCCTCGTGGCCCACAGCATCCACGCGTCCGGCGCTCGCGCCTCGAAAGCCTTCATCGAGGTGAACTGCACCGCCCTGCCGGCGAACCTCATGGAAGCCGAGCTGTTCGGCCACGAACGTGGAGCGTTCACGGATGCCAAGCAGTCGAACATGGGACTCTTCGAGGCGGCGGAAGGCGGATTCCTCTTCCTCGATGAGGTCGGCGACATCGAGCTCTCGCTCCAGGGGAAGTTGCTGAGGGCGATCGAGGAGAGGGTGACGCGTCGCGTGGGTGGCATCCGCGACCGCAAGATCGACGTGCGAATCCTCGCGGCGACGAATCGCGACCTGGAGGCCGAAGCACAGCGGGGGCAATTCCGGAAGGATCTCTACTTCCGACTCGCCGTCATCCTGCTGCGACTCCCGCCGCTGCGCGAGCGCGGCGACGACGTGCTGATACTTGCCGAGCACTTCCTGCAACGGTTCAGAGCCAAGTACGGGCGGGACGTGCGGGAGATCAGCCCCACCGCGCGCGACCTCCTGCGGTCGTACCCCTGGCCGGGCAACGTGCGAGAGGTGAGCCACGTCATCGAACGCGCGGTGCTCTGGAGCCGCGGACCAGTGCTGGGCGCCGAGCACCTGTCGTTGACTAATCCGTCCGAGCGCGCACCGAATACCAGTGCACCGGCACAGGGTGCGACCGACGTTCCAGTGGAGCCTGGCAATCGCGGCTCGGCCGCACCCGACCCCGCGCCGGCGCAGATGGGCCTGGCCACGTGGGAGAAGTCCATGATCGAGAAGGCGCTCCGCGAGGCCGGCGGCAACCAGACCAAGGCCGCCGAGTCCCTGGGGATCAGCCGGGACACGCTGAGGTACCGATTGAAGAAGTACGGAATCAGAGGCTAGAACTCCACTGGGGCATTTCACCCAGTATTGGGTCAGATCCCCCCGGCGAACCATTCCGGCGCCTGGTACCGTTGCTATCAAGATACCCATAAGACGTTCGTACGAAACGTGTTACAGCTCGCGCACCAGGTCACGCATGGTCTGGCATGTCGGCTGCGTTACTAAGGGAGTCGCCGGCCTGTTTCCCGGGCCGGAATGGGTGAAACCACCCATTCAGAGCTCGTCGCGTGACTGGGCGTCGCTCGGCCGCGCATCCTTAACACCGGGGGTACGGAATGTCCTGGACCAAGCCAGAATTCGAAGTGGTAGAGGTCACGATGGAAGTGACCGCCTACGTCGCCCGTCGGTAAGGCACCAAGAAGCCCGGCCCTGCCGGGCTTCTTGTCCTTCCGTGCAGATAATGTTGCTGGGAACCGCCGCCGGAGGCGGTTTCCCTCAATGGAATTGCTGGTGTCCCGTCTGCCGCGTTGCCCGCTCCAACCCTGAGCTCGCGCGGCCACGCACCCAGTCATCGCTTGCGGTGAGCGCCGACGGAGCGCGCTGGTTCCTGTGCAATGCTTCACCCGACGTCCACGAGCAGCTCGCTCGCCTGGCGCCACCGTGCGTGGAGGGGACCCGCCACGTGCCAGTAGAGGGAATCGTTCTCACGGACGCGGAGCTGGACCACAGCCTGGGGATCGCGCTGCTGCGCGAGGGACGCTCACTCGCGCTCTGGGCCACGGCGCCGGTGCTGCACACTCTGGAGCACGACTCGCACATCGTCCCGGTCACGCGCGCTTTCGCGCACGTCGAAACCACCGAGATCCAACCAGGCGGCGCTCCGATCGGGCTCGCGTACCGCGACGGGGGTCCGAGTGGCCTCACGGTTGAATGTTTCACCGTGCCGGGTGATCCGCCCCGCTTCGCGAGCGACGACTCGCCGGGCCATACCATTGGCCTGATCATCCGCGACGAGGAGACCGGCGGGAGTTGCGCGTTCGTGCCCGGCTGCGGTGCGCTCGACGACGGGCTCAACGCGCGCCTCTCCAGCGCGGACGCGCTCCTCTTCGATGGCACTTTCTGGACGGAGGACGAGCTCGTTCGCCTCGGGATCGGCGACCGACCCGCCGCAGCCATGGGCCACCTCCCGATCTCGGGGCCGTCCGGCAGTCTGGCGCAGCTCGCCACGCTTCCCTGCCGGCACAAGGTGTACACGCACATCAACAACTCGAACCCCATCCTCATCGAGCACTCACCGGAGCGACACGTGGTGGAGGAAGCAGGGATGAGCGTGGGGATGGATGGCATGTGCATCAGTATCTGATGCATCAGTATCTGACCGATTGCCCTGATGGCAGCCCAGCCGCTGCTTCTCTCATCCTTTGCCGACTTCCATGACTACGTCACTCCTCGCGGCTCCCACCCTTGCGACTCCCCCAGCGCCACCGATCCCCGTGCTCGATCGGCCGCTGGAACCAGATGCTCTGGTGGCCGCGCTCCGAGCGTTCCACTCGTCGTATTACGTGGAGCATCCGTTCCACAAACTGATGCACGAGGGGAAGCTCTCGCAGCGGCAGCTACAGGGGTGGGTAGCCA
>DATCXG010000215.1:0-2198 GCA_036565945.1 Gemmatimonadaceae bacterium | reverse complement strand
CTGTGTACTCGATCCCCGTGGGCAGGAAGAAGCCGCCCTTCAGGTGCACGAACGACATCGCGCCGATCATCGTGAAAGCAGTGCCGAGCGCGGCCAGGCGTGTGAGGAGGCCGGCGATCAATGCGATCCCGGCCAGCAGCTCCACGGAAGCGATGAAGGGCGCCAGGAGCGACGGCATCAGCAGCCCCGCCTGCTCGAAGCCACCGGCTACCGCCGAGATCCCGAGCAGGAAGAACTTCTGCGCGCCGTGGGCGACGAAGATCGCGCCGACCACGACGCGGAGGACGGTCAGACCGATCTCGCGCTCGCGCGCGGTAGCGGCGCGGAAGATCATCGCGCCTGGCTGGCTGGCTATCGAAGGCATGTCTATACTCCCCGCAGATGTCGCGGTTGCAACGTGTGACAGGAATTATCTAAGTAGTGTGATAATTCATGGACTTGTATGACAACACGCATCGGGCCGGAATGGTTTCCGCGTCCCGAATCCCGGGTACACGCCAGCTACAGGGGCTCCACCCGACTTGCGATTCGGCATCTATTCGGTATCTTGTACTCCCCGTCCACACGGACGTGAGGGGCAGCGCGCATCGCCCCGGGCGTCCGACCCTGGCTCACCACACTCTTCCATGATGCTCATGACCACCACAAGCTCATCTTCCGCATCCGACACCGACCTCCAGTTCGCGGTGGAATCCATCTTCGCCGACCTCGATGAAGAGCTGGCCGCCACGCGCCGCGTCCTCGAGCGCTACCCTGAGGAGCATGCCGATTGGCGGCCGCACGAGAAGTCGATGACCCTCGTACAGCTCGCCTCGCACGTGGCGAACCTGCCGCACTTCGGCGAGGAGATATCCCAGAGCGCCGTGTTCGATTTCGCCACCACGCCCTTTGTGTCACCCACGGCTCGCACCCGCGCCGAGATCCTCGAGCTGTTCGACCAGCGCTCCACCGCGTCGCGCAAAGCCATCGAGGGACTCGACGTCGACTCGCTGCGTGCGACCTGGACCTTGCGCGACGGCGAGGTGGTCTACGCCTCCGGTCCTCGCGTCTTCTACATCCGCCGCTTCATGCTGAGCCACATCGTCCACCACCGCGCCCAGCTCACCGTCTACTACCGCCTCCTCGGCGTCCCCGTGCCGGGGGTGTACGGGCCATCGGCGGACGACCGGTAGGGGGAGGGAAGGGAGACGGCAGAAAGCAGGGGGAGACTACAGGGTTCAGCAACTACAGGGTTCAGGATTCAGGTACTACGAACTGCAGGGAACGGGAAACAGGAAACGGGAAACGGGTACCGGCTCGTTGGGGCAAGCTCCCTACTCCGAGGCAGTTTCCTGTTTCCTGTTCCCTGTTTCCTGTTTCCTGTTCCCTCGTAGTCACTGAACCCTGAACCCTGTAGTTCCTGAACCCTGTAGTTGCTGAACCCTGTAGTCTCCCGCGATTCTTCGCGATGCGCTTTCATCACCGAAGCCCCTACAGGGTACGCTTCGTGCTACCTCATCTGCGTCCATCGCCGAACGAGGGCGGAGTGTGGCTGGCGCGGCGCTCACCACATGAAACGCTTCGAGAAGCTCAGTCTCATTGTGGGTCAGCGGTATTCGCGCCAGGCGTGTGCTTCACTTCTGCTGCTGGAGCGTGACCATGGCAATGGACAACGACGACGTCGTCTCGGTACTCAACAACCTGATCGAGACATGTGAGGATGGCGTGAAGGGATTCCGCGACGCTGCCGATGCAATCGGGAACCCGAGGGCGAAGCAAGTCTTCGACACTCGCATCGAGTACATCGAGCGCGCCGAGTCCGACCTCAAGGCGGCTGTACGGCGCCTGGGTGGTGATCCCGAGGACCGCGGCAGCGCTACCGGTGCGATCCACCGCGGCTGGCTCAACCTGAAGGCCGCTATCACGGGGAAGGACGACGAGGCCATCGTCGCCGAGTGCGAGCGCGGCGAGAACGCCGCCGTGGATCGTTACGAGGACGCACTCGAGAAAGATCTCCCGCCGGAGATCCGACAGCTGGTGGACAAGCAGTATCGCGGCACCCTGCAGAACCGCGATCGGGTGCGCGAGCTGCATCAGACCATGAAGGGCGGAGCGATGGGGCGGACGACCGCGCGCGACCGCGAGGCGCCGCCGCCAATCTGACCCTCGCGTACAGCGGCGGGGCGGAGTCCACCCGGAAACCCTCGGCCCGCCCCGCC
>DATCXG010000187.1:0-3430 GCA_036565945.1 Gemmatimonadaceae bacterium | reverse complement strand
CGGCTACGAGCCGGCATCCGTCCCGATCACCCTCGCCGCCGGCACGATCACGCACGACTTCACCCTCGAGCCCAATCCGCTGCGCCTGGGCGAGGTGGTGGTCACAGGAGCGGGCACCCAGACCACCCGTGAGAAGGTCGGCACGGTCATCAACACCGTCGACTCGGCGGCCATCTCACGCAGCAACGAGTCGAACGTGGTGAACGCTATCGCGGGCAAGGCGCCCAACGTCAATATCACGTCGCAGTCCGGCGAGCCGGGAGCGTCGGCGTACATCCGGATCCGCGGGATCAAGTCGCTCACCGGCAACGCGCAGCCGCTCTTCGTGGTGGACGGCGTGCCGGTAGACAACTCGACCATCAACACCGAGGGCTCGAGCGTCGCCGGTACCGTGGCGCCCAACCGCGCATCGGATATCAACCCGCACGACATCGCCGACGTCCAGATCCTCAAGGGCGCGGCCGCTTCCGCCATCTACGGCGCGCGCGCTGCCGATGGCGTCGTGCTCATCACGACCAGGAGCGGCCAGGCCGGCGCGACTCGCTACTCGCTGAGCAGCAGCTACTCATGGGACGACGTCAACCACGACGTCCCCCTGCAGCGCTCCTTCGGTCAGGGCGATGATCCGTCTTCACCAGCGGAGTGCGACGGCGCGAACTGCCGCGCCACGAGTCTCTCGTGGGGTCCCGAGCTCACGCCCGGCACGCCGACATTCGATCACTTCGGCGAGATGTTCAACACCGGGCACTCTTTCGACTCGCAGCTCTCCCTATCCGGTGGGAACGACCGCACGACCTTCTATCTCTCCGCCGGCCACCTGAACCAGAACGGCACGATCGTGGGCCCCAACAACTGGTACAGGAAGAACACCGCGCGCCTCAAGGCGACGCACCAGCTCCTCGACCGCCTCACCATAGGCGGCAACGCGGCGTATGTGGACGCCAAGGGCGCCTTCACGCAGATGGGCTCCAACACGTCGGGCCTCCTGCTCGGCGCCATGCGCACCTCGCCCGACTTCGACAACCGCCAGTACCTCGATCCCACCTACGGGCTGCACCGGTCGTATCGCTTTCCCAACCCCGCACCCACGTCCAGTCCCGTGGGACGCGGCTACGACAACCCGTTCTTCGTGATCTACGAGGACGCCAACCAGGGAGAGCTCAACCGCGTCTACGGAAACGTGAACGCCGACTACGAGGCCACCGACTGGCTCTCGTTGAAGTACTCGCTGGGCGGTGACTACTACACGGATTCCCGTCTCGACGGTCTCGCGCAGACATCTTCGGCGTTCGCCGGCGGAGAGATCTTCCGGAACGAGGTCAACCTCTACCAGATCGATCACAACCTGCTGGCCACGGCGCAGCACACCTTCAGCCCCGCCTTCGCCGGGACGCTCACGCTTGGCCAGAACATCAACGTCCGCCGCTTCAGACAGGTGCTGAACACCGGCCAGACGCTGATCGCGCCGCAGCCCTACTCGCTGCAGAACACCATCACAGCGATCCCGGTGGAGACCAGGTCGCTGATCCACAGCGAGTCGTACTTCGCGCAGGCCACGGCCGATCTCTTCGACCAGCTGCACTTCACCGCCGCGATCCGGAACGACGGCTTCTCCACCTTCGGTCAGAGCAAGCCGCGCGCGTGGTATCCGAAGGTCAGCATGGCCTGGATCTTCACCAACGCGCTGGGGAACACCGAGCACGAGGGAATCCTCAGCTACGGGAAGCTGCGCGCGGCGTACGGCGAGACCGGGAAGCCGCCGCAGGTTTACGCCACGCAGACCACGCTCGTCGCCGGCGCGGCCAACATCTTCGGCACGGGCTTCGGTGATTTCATCAACGGCACTCAGGCGGGGCTCGGCGGGCTCGCCAGCAGCACCGCGCGCGGCAACGCCGACATCCGCCCCGAGCGGGAGAAGGAGACCGAGGTCGGCCTCGACCTCGGCCTCTTCGATGAGCGCGCGGATGCGGGCGTCACCTACTACGTGAGCAACTCCGAGGATGTGATCCTCCCCGTGCCGATCTCGCCCTCCAGCGGCGCGCTCACGCAGCTCGAGAACGGAGCGCGGATGCGCAACAAGGGGTGGGAGGCAACGCTGAACGTCCGCCCCTACACGTCGACGGATGCGGCATGGGAGGTCGGCTTCCAGTTCGGCAAGAACAAGACCGACGTCCTGAGTCTGCTGGGCGCCGAGTTCGTGAGCAACCCGTCGCAGGCGGCCGGGACCTTCGCTGGTACCGTGGGCGCGGCCACCGTGGGCCAGGGGATCGGGCTCCGCGGCAATGACTTCGTGCGCTGCGGTCGAGGCCTCACCAACATCGCCAACAACGCGGGCGATAACATCGCCGACGTGGATGCGGAATGCGGCAACGCGCCCGCCGGCGCGCTCTACATAGACGAATCGGGCTTTCCCGTGCTCGACCCGACAGACCGGGTCATAGCCGACCCGAATCCCGACTGGACCGGGAGCATCCACACGTCGTTCCGCTTCAAGCGGTGGCAGTTCTCGGCGCTCGTCGACCACAAGCAGGGCGGCGACGTGTGGAACGGCACGCGCGGAGCGCTCTACAACTTCGGCACTCACAAGGACACCGACATCCGCGGGCAGACTTTCACCTTCGGGAAGGACTACCCCTTGCTCCCCGGTCCAGCGGCCGGGCCGGGCGCGGGTACTCCGGTGGTGATCGATGGATCGTGGTTCACCGGCAACGGCTCCGGATTCGTCGGCCCCGCCTCGCAGTTCGTGGAGGACGGCAGCTACACCAAGCTGCGCGAGATCTCGGTGGCGTACACCTTCGACCAGCAGTGGGTATCGCGCACGCTCGGCCTCTCCACGATCGACCTGCGCGTGGCCGGCCGCAACCTGCACACCTGGACCGATTACCGCGGCATCGACCCCGAGGCGAACCTCGGCGGCGCGGCGGTGCTGATCCAGGGCGTGGACTACTTCAACAACCCGCAGACCCGATCGATCGTCGTGTCGATCGGTCTGAACAAGTGAGCGAGGCTACCCGTGAAGACATCGATACGTATCGCGCTCACGGCGGCGCTGCCGGTCCTCGCCGCGGCTGGGTGCAGCGACTTTCTGAGTGGCGGGGAGCTGACGAACAACCCCACCACTCCCACGAGCGCGAACATCAGCCAGATCTTCCTCTCCACCGAGGTGGACTTCTGGGCCCAGCAGACGCAGAGCCTGGCCCGTCTCACCGGGATGTGGATGCAGCAGGTGGAGGGCGTGGCGCGCCAGGCGAAGGGCACGTACGAGTACACCGGCGTTGGTGAAGCGACCTTCGACGGCGAGTTCATATTGCCATACATCAGCGGCGGGCTCGTGGACCTGCGCAAGGTCGACTCGCTCGCGCGCGACGCCGGCGATCTGCAGTACCTGGGCGCGGCGCAGGTGATCGAGGCGATGGAGATCGGCTCGACC
>DATCXG010000170.1:0-2113 GCA_036565945.1 Gemmatimonadaceae bacterium | reverse complement strand
TGTACTGGTTGGGCAGGCCGCAGCCGAGGGGTGGCGGGCTCATCCGGCCAGCGGCCGGAGCCCGAGCCAGAATTGAACACCCGCCACGTCGAGGAGGCTCACGTGGAAATGCGAACTGCGAATACGGATTCCAGCCAGGTGAAGGTAGCCAGCGGATTGATTTTTCTGGCTGGGATCTGGATCGTCATCTCGGCCTGGGTTTACGGAGCCAACTATACCAGCGGGAGCGCGTGGAATAGCATCGTAGTGGGAATCGTGATAGCGGTACTCGCCGCTATCCGCTTCTTCTCGCCGCGCTCCGCGGTAGGTCTCAGCTGGATAAACGCCCTGCTCGGCATCTGGATGATCATCTCGCCCTGGATTTACGGCTACGCCGGCACGAACACGGCGCTGATGTGGAACAGCGTGGTCTTCGGACTCATCGTCCTGATCCTTGGCGTCTGGAGCGCCGCGGCCACGCGGGATACGAGGGCGGTGGTGTAGGGGGAGACGGCGGGAAGCAGGGGACTGCAGGGTTCAGGAACTACAGGGTTCAGGGTTCAGGAAGCGCGAACTGCAGGGAACAGGAAACAGGAAACGGGGAACAGGTACCGGCTCGTGGGGGCAAGCTCTCTACTCCGAGGCAGTTCCCTGTTCCCTGTTCCCTCGTAGTCACTGAACCCTGAACCCTGTAGTTCCTGAACCCCGTAGTTCCCTGCTGTCTGCTTCCTGCTCTCTGTCGCCCTCGTCCGGTCACTTTATGCCACAAAGTACTTGACGGGAACCGCGTCACTCCATACCTTCACCACCATGTTTTCGACTCGACCGCTACGCGAGGACCTGGAAGAGGCGCCAGCGCTGCACGCGCGAGCCATGGACGACCTGCGATTCATCAGGCGCACCATGGAGAACGCATCATCGTTCACCGCGGTCTCGGGTTGGGGACAGGTCGTCATTGGAGTCAGCGCAGTCGGTGCTGGCGTCATCGCCATGCGGCAGCCCACTACCGAACGCTGGCTCGCCGTCTGGCTGGCGGAGGCGGGGCTCTCCGTGCTCATCGGGCTCTTCACTTCCGTCTGGAAGGCGCGCGCCGCCAGGCTGCCGGTACTCAACGGCCCGCTGCGCAAGTTCGCTCTGGGCTTCGTGCCTCCCGTGCTCGCCGGCGCGATCATCACCATCGCGCACGCGCGACTCGGCATTTCCGGCGAGCTGGCGGGGCTCTGGCTGCTGCTCTATGGCGCCGCCGTGATGACCGGCGGCGTGTTCTCGGTGCGCGTGGTGCCGGTGATGGGAGCCTGCTTCATGCTCCTCGGCGCTGCCGCGCTATTGACGAGCACCGTATGGAGCCCCTGGCTGCTCATCGCCGGCTTCGGCGGACTGCACATAGTGTTCGGTGGGCTCATTGCATGGAGGTACGGTGGCTAATTCAGGAGCTGCGCCGAGAAGGCGCACGGAACCGGGGGAGGAGCGCAAGGGGCGGCTCGAACGCGTGGCTGGTCACGCGGGAGCTGGACCTGCGGAGTCACGCGAGTTGGATAACCTCATCCACCACCGCATGCGACTCGGGATCGTCAGTGCACTCGCCGCCAACGAGACGCTGACCTTCAACGAGCTCAAGTCGCTCATGGAGACCACCGATGGGAACCTGAGCGTGCACGCCCGCAAGCTCGAGGATGCACGCTATGTCGTGTGCACGAAGCGTTTCGAGGGGCGCAGACCGCGCACGGAGTTCCGACTCACCGCCGCTGGGCGAAACGCGCTGCAACGCTATCTCGACCACATGGAAGCACTCATCCAGGCCACGCGCGTCACGCTCGATCGCTGAGCTGCCTCTCTTTTTTTCTCTCCATACTTTATGACGACGAGTGCTTTGTACGCTCCCTCGGCGGGTGCCGCGCGCCACGTGGCGATCATCATGGACGGCAATGGAAGGTGGGCCACCGCGCGCGGGATGCCTCGCGTGGCTGGCCACCGGCAGGGTGCGGAAGCGGTGCGTCGTGTGGTCGAGGCGGCGCCTGATCTGGGCGTCGGTACGCTCACGCTCTACGCCTTCAGCTCCGACAACTGGAGCAGACCGCCGCGAGAAGTGGCGGCACTGATGCGTCTGTTCCGGAGCTATCTGCGGAGCGAGACG
>DATCXG010000169.1:0-9653 GCA_036565945.1 Gemmatimonadaceae bacterium | reverse complement strand
CAACCGCCGCGATCACCAGCTCACCCGCGAGGCCGGCACTGGCGGCACGAGCCGCGGCGGCGCACATCGCCGCGACTCCCCCCTTCATGTCGGTCGAACCGCGGCCGTACAGTCGGCCCGAGCGCTCCTCGGCATCGAACGGCGGGTGCCTCATCCCCTCGGTGCCCACCACGTCGAGGTGCCCATTCATCATAAGCGAGCGCGCTCCGGCGCAGCCGCCGACTCGGGCGATCACGTTCGGCCGGCCGGCCACGGCCTCGCGGACCTCCACGTGCAATCCCCACGCCTCGAGCACGCCAGCGAGCACGCGCGCCACCTCGCCCTCACCGGGTGCGCCCCGCACCAGCGATGGATTGCGCGAATCCACTCGTACCAGCTCACGCGCGAGCGCTCTGGCATCACCTCGTTCTACATGCGGCATATAACTACGGGGGGCAGGGTTCAGGGTTCAGGGGGCAGGAACTACAACTGCCAGGGATCAGGAAGCAGGGGCCGTTAACTACAAGGGATCAGGAAGCAGGGATCAGGGATCAGAAAGAGCCTTCGGGGTCGGGATCTCCATCCCAAGGTAGTTCCTGATCCCTGATCCCTGCTTCCTGATCCCTCTGTAGTTCGTAGTTCCAGCCCCCTGAACCCTGAACCCTGCCCCCCGTAGTTCTCGCTCCTTGCTCGTCTACATGGAATTCCAGCACCTCGCCCGTGGCGGACACGGCATCGCGGACTTCCGCGGCGCGCTCGGCTGGAGCGATCACGAGCACGCTGCCGCCGCCGGACGCGCCTAGCGCCTTCCCACCCAGTGCGCCAGCGGCGCGGGCGACCGCGAGCACTCGCTCGATGGCCGGAGTGGTGATGCGAGGGTGCAGGCTACGCTGATGCTGCCAGTGCTCATCCACGAGCGCCGCCAGGTCGTCGAGATCGCCACGCTCGAGCGCTTCGATCATCTGGATCGCCAGGTCGCGCATGCGATCGAGGGCGCTCGTCACCCGCGGATCCCGAGCCCGGTATGCATCCATGACGCCGCTGATCGTTTCACCCGAGAGTCGCGACTTTCCAGTGAACACCACCGTGCAGCGTTCCTCGATTGCTTGCCGCACCGCCGGGGCCAGAGCGAGGCGGCGGACGGCCACACTCTCGCTGAAGCGCAGCCCCAGAGCGCCACCGAAGGCGGCCGCGTAGTGGTCCTGGCTGCCACCGGCCACCCGCAATCCTTCCACTTCGGTGGCGCGACTGAGCTCGGCCAGCGCTGCGGGCTCCAACGACTGGCCGCGCCAGGCCGCGAGCGCCGCCTGCAGCGCTACCCCCGCCGCCGAGGAGCCTCCGAGACCCGCGCCTCGCGGGAAATCGCTGCGCAACTCCAGCGATATCGCGCCGATTCCCGCGCGCTCGAGTGCCAACCCCGCGAGACCGGACTCGCCGGCCAGTACCAGCTCGGCCGCGCTCGCGGCCGAGTGTAGCGCGGTACCATCGTCCACCACCACACCACTATCGCGCGAACGAAGCCGGACCGTCGCGTGTCGCGCGATTGCCAGATTGCACACGCATCCACCGCGTTCGGTGGTGTACGGCGGTACATCGGTCCAGCCGCCGCCGAAATCGATGCGCGCGGGCGCGCGCGCCACCAGTTCGCGCAATGCTAGCCGCGGCTCTGGCGCGCGTGGAGTGGAGGACTGGATCGGAATTCGCCTGTCACGATGGTGGCCAACCGGGAGGGGAGAAGGGTAACCTAAGACATGTGTGCTCGATTGCCAGCCCGCGTTCCGTGGGCCAATATCGTAAAGCACGCCATTCACCCATGCCTCTCAAGATCGCGGTGATCGATGCCGGACCTGTCGCGCTACCTCGAAGACCGTACGCTCATAATGCTCTCGAACCGGGAGCCGTACGAGCATCGTCACTCCGAGACTGCCGAGGGAACGGTCGAGATCGAAGTCAGGCAGCCGCCGGGCGGACTCGTGTCGGCCCTCGACCCCACCATGCGCGCTACGCACGGCGTATGGGTCGCCTGGGGGTCTGGCTCGGCCGATGCCGAGACCGCCGATGCCGATGGCCGGCTTCGCATCCCGCCAGGTGACGATGATTACACGCTGCGTCGAATTTTCCTGGATGACGCTGAGGTGGAAGGCTATTACCTGGGCTTCGCCAATAGCTCGCTCTGGCCGCTCTGCCACCTGCTGGTGCAGCACTTCAGCTATCGCACGGAGTTCTGGGAACGCTACAAGCTCGTGAACGAGAAGTTCGCCCGGGCGGCTGCCGCCGAGGTTTCACGCGCCGAGAAGCCGTCAATCGTGTGGATCCAGGACTACCACCTCGCCCTCGCTCCAGCGCTGATTCGCGATCTGGCGGCGCCGCTGTTCATCCATCAGTTCTGGCACATCCCCTTTCCACCGGCCGATATCCTGCGCCTCCTGCCATCGAGTGTGAGCGGAGAGCTCCTCAGGGGCATGCTGGGGAACGACCTGCTGGAGTTCCACACCGAGCGCTACGCTCTGAATTTCCTCGGATGCGTTGCGGAATTCATTGCCGATGCCGAGATCGATGCAGAGGACATGACGGTGCGGTTCCAGGGACGCGAGGTAGAGGTGGCCACGTTCCCGATCAGCATAGACGTGGACCGCTTCGACCGGCTGGCCCGCAGCCCACGCAGTACGGCGCTGGCTGCGCGGCTCCGCTCCCGCTACGCCACCGGAGGGTGCCGCCTTGGACTCGGCGTGGATCGCGTGGACTACACGAAGGGCATCCCCGAGCGGCTGCGCGCGCTGCGACAACTCTGGGAGCTGCATCCCGAGATGCGCGAGATGTTCACCTTTCTCCTCGTGGCCACACCGTCGCGCTCGGAGATCTCCGCGTACAGTGCGTTGGAGGAGGAGATGGTGCGCGCCGTATTCGAGATCAATGCGCACTTCCGCACCGAGCGGTGGACGCCGATTGTGTTGGTGCACGAGAATGTGAGCACCGAGATGTTGGCCGGTGCGTACCGTGCGGCCGATCTGTGCCTGGTATCGTCGCTGCAAGATGGCATGAATCTGGTGGCCAAGGAATTCGTGGCGTGCCAGGTAGAGGAGCGCGGCGTGCTCGTGCTCAGTCGGTTTACCGGAGCCGCCGAGGAGATCGACGGTGCCGTGCTGATCAACCCTTTCAATATCGATGGATTCGTGGACGGGATCAGACGAGCGGTTCAGATGGGAGAGGGGGATCGCAAGGTGCGCATGCACCGGATGCGCGCGCAGCTTCGCAACCGGACGATCTTCGATTGGCTGGTGGCCATTCTCTCGCGCACGGAGGCGATAATCGCGGGCCGCTCTATCCGGCCCCCGCTGAACGGTCCGCCCAAGAGCGCGCAGCAGAGCGGAGCCGCGTGACCGCTGCTGGGTTGCTGCCCGTCCCGGAATCGCTGGCCGCGCGGCTGAGCCGGAGCCCGCTGGTCCTGATGCTCGATGTCGACGGAACGCTGGCGCCTATCGTCGCACGTCCGCAGGACGCGGCGGTACCCCCTGAGACTCGCCGCGTGGTAGCCGCTCTGGCCGCCATCCCGAGTGTGCGGGTCGCGTTGGTGTCGGGGCGCGCCGCGGCCGATGCGCGACACATGGTGGGAGTGGCCAATGTCTGGGTGATCGGCAACCACGGCTTCGAGATTCTCGGCCCCGATGGCGAGGAGCGGGAGCAGCCTGGGGCGAGCGCCTCGCGCTCGGCTGTGGCCCGTGCAGCGCGTACGATCGAGGCGCTGGTGGCCCACGTTCCCGGCGTGACTCTCGAGGACAAGGGGTGGACGCTTAGCGTCCACTACCGTATGGCCGATGAGCACGTCGTACCGCGCCTCATCGCGAGCGTGGAGCGCGCTGCGGAACCGCTGGGCCTGCGTGTCACTACGGGTAAGATGGTGGTGGAGGTACGCCCGAACACTCGAGTGGACAAGGGTACGGCTGTTCTGCGGCTGGCGGGAGAGCTGGGCGCGCTCGGGACGATGGGAGATGCGCCCGAGGACGGGGGAGTTGGGGGAAGTCGTGGCGCGGCGGGCTCGGCGGTGTTCATCGGTGACGACACGACCGATGAAGATGCGTTCCGAGCGCTCCGGGCTCGTTCACCGGAAGCCGTCACCGTGCGCGTGGCACGCGCTGAAGAGCTGGCTACAGCGGCCGAGTTTCGGGTGGACGACCCGGCCGCTGTGCGGATGTTCCTGGAGTGGTTGCTGGAGCAGCGGCGGTGAAGGCCGGGACGATTGCGATGCGGGAGGCAATCGTCGGGGTGGTGAGCGCCGAGACTAATGCTTTTTCTTGGCGCTGCCTGTCTTGGCAGCGGTCTTGGCACGCGTCGGGGCCGGGGAAGTCGCGCTCTTCTTCTTGGCCACCGTCGTTTTCTTTGCGGCGGCCTTGGTGCTCTTCGCCGCGGCCTTGCCAGCACTCTTGGCTGGCGTCTTCCTGGCGGCCGGTGCCGCGGGCGCGGCGCCGACTTCCTTGGCAGCCTTCCGTTGCTGGCGGTGCGCGTCCTCGGCGTCACGAATGACCCGATCGGCCTCTTCCTGGGTCATCTGCCCGCGGCGCACCATGTACTGTACCAGATCGCGCGCGCTTTCCACGGCGAACCCAGCCACACCGGCTGCGGCGTTGATGACGTCCTTCATGGCCATGGCTATCTTGCTCCCCGCCTCCTGGCTGATCTCCTGCGCGCGTTGGGCCATTTCGGCGACAGTATCGCGCGCGTCGGCTCCGCGATGTCCGGGTGCACGCCGAGGCGCCTGCGCCGGCGTTGCTGCTGCCGGTGTCGGGGTTTCGGGCTCAGCGTTCACTTTTGTATCTGCGGGCTGTGGCTTGTCGGCCATTTGCGGGCGCGCTCCCTGTGCGCAGTGACTAGGTGCCGGCATTAGGTGCCGTGGGTCGCCAAGCTAATGATGGGTTCGGCGGGGCACGAGGCCCGCAGCTCCATCATGGGCTGGACTTAAGCGACGGTAAGTATATGATTTTGCGTCAGCTACGCAAGTGAGGGCGGCAGCGGCCGCCATTGGGAGCTCCGCTTGCGCCGGGCACCGGATCGCTCGAGTCGGGCGTAGTATCAGGACATTATAGCGGCTTCATGACGACATATCAAGCTCATTCACGGCTTACCAGCGTGCGGGTGGCCGATCCTACTCGTGCGCTGACCAGCCAGCTTCGAGCCATGATGTTCGGCGAGACAGTGGCCGGAGCGTTCGAGTCCTTCGGAGCATTTGTTTCTATCCTCATCGCGGACACCTATAGCGTGGTGGTCAACTTCGAGCCTGGCTGGGGAGTGTTGCCTTGCGGTATATAGGCAACAAGACCCGCCTTCTCCCTTTCATACTGCGCGTGACAGAGGAGCTGGGCATCTCGCCCGGCACGATGCACGATGCCTTCTCCGGGACGGCTTCGGTGGGGCGCGCCTTCAAGGCGCTCGGGTGGCGGGTGGCGTCGAGCGACATCATGACCTACTCGTACGTGTTCCAACGCGCGTACGTGGTTGCCCAGCGGAACCCGAGCTTCGCGGATCTGAGCGCTGGGGTGAGCCATCTGGGCTCGGTGCTCCACTCCCGCCGGTTCCGTGACGCACTGGCGGTGCGGCGCTCGGCAGATGGTGACGGCGCGGCGCGTGGAGCTCTGGCTGCGATGGCCGAGTATCTCTCCAGCTGGGTGGAGCCGGAACGTGGGTTCGTCACCGAGCACTTCGCGCCGGCGGGTGACAGGATGTACTTCACCGAGGAGAACGCTGGTCGCATCGACGCCATCCGCCGCCGCCTGCACGAATGGCGCGTTGAAGGCCTCATTGCCGACGATGCGTTCTATATTCTCCTTGCCGCGCTGATCGAGGGAGCCGATCGCGTGGCCAACACCGCCGGGGTCTACGCTGCCTATATCAAGAAGTGGCAGCCCAATGCCCGCCGCCCGCTCGTGCTGACGCCCATGGCGCCGATCCGTGGGCCACGCGGCCCCACCGCGCACCAGGGCGATGCTGCCAGCGTGGCGCTCGAGCTGGGACCGGTGGATCTGCTCTACATCGATCCACCGTACAACGCACGCCAGTACTCTGGCTACTATCATGTGCCCGAGATCATCGCGCGGGGCTGGTACGAATCCAGACCAGCGATCGCCGGGAAGACGGGGCTTCTGACCGATCGCCTGCAGCAGAGCGCCTGGTGTTCGGCGCGGAAGGTGGAGGGTGCTTTCGCGGAACTGCTCGGCGCCACCGGCGCCCGGCATGTGCTGGTGAGTTATAACTCCGAGGGGCTGCTCCCGGAGGCCACCATACGCTCGACGCTCGAGCGTTTCGCGGTGGACTCGCGAGTGCGGCGCTATGCCCAGACCTATCGCCGCTACAGGGCCGACGGCGATCACGGGGGGCGCAATTATCGTGGAGGGGAGCTTCGTGAACTACTCTATTATGCCCGCCTGCGTTGATTCTCTGGCGGGCCCGTTACCACCTGGGCGCTGCCTCGTCCTCACAACATGGCCACCCTTGTGCAGCCGCTCTCGACCCCGGTGGGTCTATCCAGAGGGCGAAGAATGCGTTACACTAGCGCCGTGAATACCACGGTGACGACGCCGCAATTGGTCGACCAGCAGGATGCGGATCACGAAGTGATCGAGCGCATCCTCAAGGGCGATCGGAACGGGTTCGGAATACTCATTCAACGCTACAGCGATGCGCTCTACCGGCATGCGCTGGGGATGACGGGAAGCCCGGATGTCGCTGAAGACATTCTGCAGGCGTCCTTCATCAAAGCGTACCAGCACCTTGGCGAGGTGCACGGCCGATTCGATGCATGGATCTTTCGCATCGTGGCGAATGGGTGTAAAGACTGGCTCAAGAACATTCGCCGGACGCACCTCAGCTACGATGAAGACGATCAACCCTCATCCTTCACCAACCCGGATGAGGACCTCGACCGGACGGAGTTGCGCTCCGATCTGGATCGCGCCCTGGCTACGCTCGCCCCTTCTCTTCGCGAAGCATTCGTGATGAAGCACGTCGAGGGGCGTGCGTACGAGGAGATGGCCACCCTGTTGGGCACCACGGTCGGGGCACTCAAAATGCGCGTGCACAGAGCGCGCGAAGCGCTCCAATCCCTTCTTGAGGATAAGTACGCCTGATATGATCGATAACCTTGATCCAGCAGAGCGCCCCGCCGACGTGCCCGCTCGGCGCGGGGCGCCGGCAGCGAGGCCGATGGCCGACCGGGAAGTTCCGATAGGGGGACACTCGGCCCCATCTATTCACGCGTGGCTCGACGGCGAGATATCGGAGAGCTCGGTACGGCGCGGCGACGCCGTGCGCGATGTCGACTTCTGGCTCCGCATCGAGCGTGAGGTAGAGGTGCGTCGCGAGATGAAGACTCCGGCGCACGTGTATCAGCAGATCATGGAGTCGCTCCCGATGGCCGCTCCGCGTGCCACTCCCTGGTGGCGCCGGACGCTCACCGTGAGCCCCATGTTGGCCGCGGCCGCCGCGGTCACCGCGGTGGCGGTCGGTGTCGTGATAGGCGCCGTATTTCTCAGCTCGCGCTGACCTGATCCACTACAGGGTCGAAAGCGCCAGACTCGTCACCGAGCCTGGCGCTTCGTGCATCCGGGCGGAAAGCTGCAGGGGAACTGCGACTCCGTGCCTCCGTGGTTCACGCACTTTTCAGCTGGCGGCACCCAGGTCGCGGCGCATGAAGCTGAGCGCCACGCCGTCGCGGTAGAGGTCGGGGACGCGAGCCTCCTCGCTGAAGGAGCACGCGGCGAGGAGCGAGCGGTAGCCGTCGAGCGCTGTCTCATCGTCGGGGATCTCGGCGATAACGAAGCGCGCGCCGCGCGCGATCAGATCCTCGACCGCCCGAGCAACCAGCGCCGCCCCAACTCCCAGACTGCGCGACTGCGTGTCGACAGCAACGAGGTGCAGCCGCCCGGCACCGGTCGCTCCCGCGTATTCTCCGTACACCGCGACCCCGGCCATACAGCCACCGTGCTTCGCTACGAGCCCGCTCGCCTCGATGCCGGGCGCCGTTGCCGCTGCCCGGATCACTTCCAGTAGTGCGTCGGTGTACCAGGTCTCGGGCGACGCAGCCCGCACCATAGCGAGTGCCCGGTCGGTGTCGGCCGGAAGGAGGGGATGAATCTCTACAGGAAGCATCGTCCGTCGCTGAGAGCCCGAAGAAGTAGATGTTGGCATTCTGGCACCACTCACTCAGCGTGCCGCGTCGCGACCGCCGTTCAGATGTGGATGGAGCGCTTCAGCACACCCAGCGCCGCTTCCTTCGTGGACTCGCTGAGCGTCGGGTGGCCGTGAACCGTGATTCCCAGATCCTCGCTCGAGCCCCCGTATTCGAACGCGAGCACCACTTCGCTCACCAGCTCCGAGACGGTGGGGCCGATCATGTGCGCGCCGAGCAGCGTATCGGTCTCGGCGTCGGCAATGAACTTCACGAAGCCGGTTGTCTCGCCCGCGGTGCGCGCCCTTCCATTGGCCGAGAAGGGGAATCGGCCAACGCGGTACTCCCGGCCACTCTCCTTCACCTTCTGCTCGGTGAGTCCCACAGTGGCGATCTCGGGCCAGGTGTAGACGATGGCCGGTATGGCGCGGTAGTCCATATGGGCGGGCTTACCAGCGATCACCTCGGCGGCAACCACGCCCTCTTCCTCGGCCTTGTGCGCGAGCAGCATCCCGCCAACCGCATCGCCAATGGCGTAGACGTTGGGGAGATTGGTGCGCATCTGGGCGTCCACCACTATCTCGCCCCTACGGCCAGTGGCGAGTCCGAGCGCCTTCGCATCGACGCCCGCGAGTGCCGGCCGGCGTCCCACCGACACTAGTACGTGGCTGGCCTCGATGGTTTCGGCCTTGCCGTCCTTCTCCACATCCACGAAGATCCGGTCGCCCTCGCGCCGGGCGCCGGCCACCTTGGTGCCGGTGTGGATGTCGAGTCCCTGCTTGCGGAATACCTTCTCCGCCTCCTTCACGATGTCTGCATCGTTGCCCGCCAGGATGTTCGGCAGCAGCTCGACGATCGTGACCTTGGCGCCCAGTCGGCGCCACACCGAACCCAGTTCCAGCCCGATCACTCCGCCGCCGATCACTACCAGGTGCTCCGGTACCTCTGCCAGCGCGAGTGCGCCGACGTTCGAGAGGATGCGCTCCTCGTCGAAGCGTAGGAAGGGGAGCTCCACCGGGACGGATCCGGTGGCGAGGATGACGTTCTTCGCCTGGTAGGCGGTCACCGCACCATCGGCACCGCGCACCTCTACCACGTTGCCCGGCCGGAGTGTCCCGAGCCCCTTCGCCCAGGTGATCTTGTTCTTCCGGAAGAGGAACTCGATTCCCCGGGTGTTGGCGCCCACCACATCGGTCTTGCGCGTCTGCATTACGCCCAGGTCGAGCGCCACGCCGCCCACGTTCACGCCGTGTTCAGCGAGGTGCAACCGCGCGAACTCGTAATGCTCCGACGATTGGAGCAACGCCTTGGACGGGATGCACCCGACATTGACGCACGTGCCGCCGAGTGTCTGCTCCATCTCCACGCAAACCGTGGAGAGTCCGAGCTGAGCGGCCCGGATGGCCGCCACATAACCGCCCGGGCCGCCGCCGATGATCACCACATCGGCAGCGGTCGGGCTCGAGGGGGAGTCTGTCATGATCAGTCTATCAGCATGGCTGCGGGGGCTTCCATC
>DATCXG010000168.1:0-2257 GCA_036565945.1 Gemmatimonadaceae bacterium | reverse complement strand
CGGCTACTCCCACAGCGCCAGCGCCCTCGGCCGTGACGTCTTCATGCCGCGCCAGCCAGGCTATAGCGCGAGCGATGGCGGCCTCGGGGAGAGTGTGGATCTCATCCAGTCCGTGGCGGCCGATGTCGAGAGCCACCTCGTCAATGTCACCCGCCAGGCCGTCCGCGAGAGTGGGAAGTGGCTCGATGTGGACCACTGCGGAGGCCGCGAGCGACCGGGCCATCGCGGCCGTATTCTCGCTCTGTGCACCCATGATGCGCACGTGCGGCGCCTTGTGGCGGAGGAGGGCGGCGCAGCCACCCAACAGTCCGCCGCCACCCACCGGAGTGATCAGCGTCTGGAGTGCGGGGAGGTCCTCCAGGATCTCCAGCGCGACCGTCCCCTGACCGGCGAGCAGGGCATTCCCCATGCACGGGTGAACGAATGTGGCGCCGCGCTCGTCAGCGAGAGCGATGGCGCGCTCCATGGCCGCGTCGTAGTGCGGCGACGATGCGTCCACTGTGGCACCCAGCGCCGCGATCCCCTCGCGCTTCACGCGCGGCGCCGTTTCGGGGACGAAGATCGTGGCGGGAATACCGAAATGGTGAGCCGCCCAAGCGACGCCGAGGCCGTGGTTACCAGCTGACGATGCCACCACCCCACGCTGACGAGTGCTACTGGGTAGAGTGGAGAGGAGGTTGAACGCTCCCCGGAGCTTGAACGATCCGGTGGTCTGCTCGCACTCCAGCTTCAGGTACACGTCGCAGCCAGCGAGCGCGCTCAGTTCACGCGTACGGCGCAGCGGCGTCCTGATCGCGATGCCGCGCAGCCGATGCGCTGCCGCGGATACATCTTCTGCCTGCAGGTCACTGAACATGGCGGGGATCCTATTCGCGGTTAGCCGCGCGAGCAAGGGCGTGCGAGCGACGGGTCCTCTGGCGCGACACGTGCGTACCATATGGCTCGACCGGCGGCTCAGAGGTATCAGTGCCCGGAGTGCCTAACCATGGACCAGGAACATCGATCTGGAACTTCTCTGTCCGCGCTCCCCGAACCCGTAATCACGGTGGATGAGCGAGGACAGATTGCATCGTTGAACAGAGCGGCCGAACAGTTGCTCGGACGCGATGCACATGATCTCGCTGGAACACCGATAGGCGATCTGTTATGGGGCGATGGTAGTCACGGGCTCGACGGTATGCTCGAGCGTGGTGCGACCGCTACCGTGACTGGCGAGCTCCACTTTCGTGACGCCAACGGCAAGATCAGGATGGCCGACGTCAGTATCTGGCCCGTGGGCAAGTCAGACGGGCAGACACAGGCGGTGCTGCTGCACGACGTCACCCACCATCGCGCACCCCGTGAGCGACTCGTGTACCAGGCGGCGGAGCTGGAATTGCGACGAAGCGAGGTGAAGTTGCTCGAGGAAGAGGTGCGGCGCCTGGAGGATGAGTTGGCGACCGCGCTCGATACGCGCCACCTCTTCTACACGTCCATGGGTCACGAGCTGCGAACACCAGTGAACGCCATACTGGGTTACAGCGAGCTTCTCCTGGAAGGGATATATGGGGAGCTGTCGGCGGCGCAGCTGGCCGTTCTGCGGCGCTCGCGGCACGCGGCTGGCCACCTCCAGGAGCTGGTGACCGATCTGCTGGACCTGGCTCGAATAGAAGCCGGACGGCTCGATCTGCGCAGTGAATCCGTGGATATCGTGCATCTCATCGATGACCTGTTGGATTCGGTTCGCCCCTTCGCCGCCGAGCGCGGGGCGTTGCTGCGCTACGATCCGCAGACCGATATACCGCGCCTGTTCGTCGATCCGCGTGCCGTACGCAAGATCCTGCTCCACCTGCTGACCAACGCCATCAAATATGGTGGCGGAGGTCCCGTACACATACGGTGTGGTGTGACGGTCGCGGAGGGTGACAGCGATCGGGTAGTGGTCTATGTCGATGTGAACGATCAGGGTACTGGGATCGCACCGGAGGACATCGACCGCATCTTCGCTGAGTTCGTCAGACGTGACCGCGACACAGATGGAACCGGGCTCGGCTTATCGATCGCGCGCGCTCTCAGCCAGGCACTCGGCGGCACCCTCACCGCGCGGTCCACACGGGAGGCTGGCAGCACCTTTCGCCTGACCCTCCCCCTCGAGGGTGAGGAGAGCGAGGCCGGTGCGTTACCGGTGGGGCGGGGGGGTCGTCAATGACGCGAATGGCAGCGGAACCGGCTTGACGCACTCCGTGGGAGCGGCTAAGATTCTACAGCTTGTCGCGGC
>DATCXG010000142.1:0-5437 GCA_036565945.1 Gemmatimonadaceae bacterium | reverse complement strand
TGTCTCGTGGCATTGTCATCGTGTCGCTCGGCAGCGCCGTCGTGTCGCGCGGGAATGCCGCCGTGTCACTCGTCAGGCCGGTGGTGTCGCCGTAGACGCCGGTGGTAGTATCGCGGATCATGCTCGTGTCGCTCGGCAGGTTCAGCGTATCGTCGCGCGTGCGGGTATTGATGGTGTCGCCGCTGGGCATGCTGACGGTGTCCGCCTCCGGTGCGATCTCACCTGTGGATTCACTCGTCTTGGTCCTGGAGCACGCCAGCGCCGAGGTGGCGAGCGCGATCAGAATGGCAGAGTGTAGCTTCATCGGTCTCTCCTGGGGGTAACAAGTCTCTATTTAGCATGTTGCGTGCGCGCGCTTGGGGTGGATGGCGGGATGTCGGCGGGGAGGATGAGGCGGGCCGGGCGGTGGGGTGAGCGGTGACTCGGGCGGGAGTGCCCGAGGGTATCCACCGACGGTACCAGCGGGGATGGCGGCCGGTTAAATTGCGCGCGCGTTGGGGGGCGGGAGTGGGTCGGGGGACGCGATACGGCCGGCGCGGCTTGAAAAGACGTTGATAAGTTGGTACGATTGAAGGCTTAGTCGTAACCCGGCCAGGTAGCTCAGTTGGTAGAGCAGCGGACTGAAAATCCGCGTGTCGGCAGTTCGATTCTGCCCCTGGCCATTGGTGCGTTTTGAGAGGGGAAATAGGCTGAAAAAGGAGGAAACCGCCCGGTCCAAGGATCGGGCGGTTTTCTTATGGCTGAGGACCAACATCGGACCGGCGAGTCCAGCGTGCTACCGTCGCAGCCTGAATCCTGCAGCACCTACCCTGAAATCCTCAGACGCGGCTGCTGCGAGAGAAGTGCAACTGGAGCAGACGCTCGAGGCTGCCCGGTGCGGGAAGCGGGCGCGCCGGGGACGGGGTGCGCGATGACTTCTGAGAGCTCGTGCTTTGTCTACCTCCAGATGCCAGGCGCGCTGGAGGTGGTCACCTGCGGCCGATTCGTGCTCACACCGCTGGCTCGCGGTAAGGGGAGGGGCAGGGGCCAGTTCGTCTACGGCCGGAGCTACCGCTCGCGCGCCGACGCGTTGCCCATCGACCCGATCAGCCTTCCCATCACATCCGAGGCGTTCGAGACGGTCAAGCTCGGCGGTGTCTTCGGCGCGCTGCGTGATGCGTCGCCCGACGCGTGGGGCCGGCTGGCATTCGAGCGTGTGCTGGTGGGAGCGAGCCGAACGAGGTCGAGCTCTTCCTGCGATCTCCCGAGGACCGGGCCGGCGCTCTCTCCTTCGGGCTCGAACCAACTCCTCCGTCCCCGGTTCGCGACTTCAATCGCATCATTCAGCTGGCGGAGCTTCGCGAGGCGGCGCGAATCATTGAAGAAGGGGCGCCAACGGAGCAGGTCCGCGAGCAGGTGCGGCGCATATTCCAGCCGACGACATCCATGGGTGGTGCGCGGCCGAAGAACACCGTGGAGGATGAAGCCGGTCTCTGGGTGACGAAGTTTCCGGCCCGGGGTGATCGGTGGAACAACGCGGCCGTGGAGGCCGCGATGCTCAGCCTCGCCGGTCGGTGCGAGATACGGGTGCCGGAGCTTCGCATCGAGCGTCTGGGGAACGAGTCGATCCTGCTCCTACGGCGCTTCGATCGCGAGAAGGTGGGCGGCGGCTATCACCGGCACCGCATGGCGAGCGCGCTCACCATGCTCCGGGCAGACGACACCGCAGTCGACAGGGGCAACTGGTCGTACCTTCTGCTGGCCGACGAGCTGCAACGCTGGTCGTCCCGGCCCGGGGCCGACAAGGCGGAGCTCTATCGCCGGGTGGTCTTCAACGCGCTCATCTCCAATAACGACGACCACCTGAGAAACCACGCCGTACTCGCTGCGGGACGGGACTGGCGGCTCGCGCCAGCCTACGATCTCACGCCCAATCCACAGTCCGAGGTACAGGAGCGCGCTCTCGCGCTCGTGTGCGGGCATCACGGACGGGTAGCGTGTCGTGAAAACCTCCTCTCGGCGGCGCCGCGGTTCGGCCTGAATACCGAGGAGGCGAAAGCCGTGATCGATCGCACGGCTGGAGTGATTCTCAACCGCTGGCGTTCGGAGGTATTCGCGTATGGTGGGAGTGAACGGGACTGCGAGCTGATCGCGCCGGCCTTCCTGCACGCGGGCTTCGAGTATCCGGTCGAGAGGGGCTGAGGGGGCGCGGGCATGCGCCCGGCTGGTGGTCGCTGCAACCGCTGCCGCGCGATATCTCATCTTCCGCGGCTGGATCCAGCGATCGCTGGAGCGAGCAACGTCGGCATTCTTGGCCATCCTGCTCTCCACCCTCGTCTTCTAGGAGGAGCGCCAGGTCACCAAGCGGAAAGGGATGTACGCTTCGTACCGGCAGGCGCGGCGGTATCTAGCCGGCGCATACAGGGTTGGGTCGGATTGCCAGACCAGGCTGATGTGTCGTCCTCACATCCTGAGCTCCGCTGATTTCTTAGTCCAGTTTACTAGGCATACTGGACTAAGAAATCAGCGGAGCTCAGGATCGCTACCTTCTTGACCACTCTGATTCAGCGCAGCCCCAGCCGTCCCGCGAGTGCCGCGTGCCCGTACAGCTCGGACCACTATCTCCTCACCAAGGCACGACGGAACCGTGTTGCTAGGAGAGGAAGATAGACGCTAAGTGGCGGAGGCCCGGCTGAACGGAAGATCCCCTCAGGGCAGGGCCACGACCAGGCCGGCAAAGTCCCTCCTGCCATCGTCGGAGCGGCCCCAGCCCACCACCGTGCCGTCGCTCTTCAAGGCTAGCGCGTGATCGGCGCCCGCGGCGATCTGCACCACGCCCGTGAGCCCCTGCGGCACGCTTCGCTGCCCATACTCGTTGGCGCCCCAGCCCACCACCGTGCCGTCGCTCTTCAGGGCCAGCGAGTACGAGTAGCCCGCGGCGATCTGCACCACATCCGTGAGATTCGTCGGCACGGCTATCTGGCCGTCGCCGCCGTAGCCCCAGCCCACCACCGTGCCGTCGCTCTTCAATGCTAGCGAGTGCGAGTAGCCCGCGGCGATCTGCACCACGCCCGTGAGATTCGTCGGCACGGTTATCTGGCCCTCGTCGGAGCGGCCCCAGCCCACCACGGTGCCGTCGCTCTTCAAGGCCAGCGCGTGATTGGCGCCCGCGGCGATCTGTACCACGCCGGTGAGCCCCTGCGGCACGGTCCGCTGCCCATACGTGTTAATGCCCCAGCCCACCACCGTGCCGTCGCTCTTCAAGGCTAGCGAGTTAGCGACGCTCGCGGCGATCTGCACCACGTCCGTGAGCCCCACCGGCGCGGTTGCCTCGCCCTCGCCGTCGTAGCCCCAGCCCTGCACGGTGCCATCGCTCTTGAGCGCCAGTGAGTGAAGGCCGCCCGCGGCTACCTGCACCACGCCCGTGAGCCCCACCGGCACGTCGATCTGGTGCTGGTCGTTCTTGCCCCGAGCCACTACGGTGCCATCGCTCTTCAGCGCCAGTGAGTGAGACTCTCCAGCGGCTATGGGGCTGAAGCCGCTGGTACGTAGCGTGAATGGGGCACTCGTGGTGCCGCAGGCGCTGGCGCTCACCGTGGTGCTGGCCCGGTCACGCCGGGGGAGCATGCGCACGCTGCCCTCGCTGCCCCGGACTGTGAGGACGCCCGGGGTGCCGAAGTTCATCTGCACCGACACATCCGTCACCGGAGTACCACTACCATCCACCGCCACCACGCCGAGGTCGCGCGCCACGCTGCCGCCCGCCCAGAGCGGCCAGTCAGGTAGAGGATGCGAGACGGTCACGCTGGCCACAACGCGGTTGATGAGGTAGGCGGCGGGGCTGCCAGTCGGGCCGGCCGTGCGGACCGAGCAGATGGTCCGCGTGCCGATCGGGTCTCCGCGGTAAGTCCCCGCCCCCGGGAGCACGGTCTTCATGGTTGCCCCTATGGCCTGGGCTCGGGCTAGGAAGGCCGCCTCACCCGTGGTGGTCTGCTCTTCGAGGGACTGCGTCAGCCGTGTCTCGCTGTCGTCCTCGGCCAGGAAGAGTGCCGTGACGGTGAAGGGATCCTCCGCTGGGGTGGCCTGCAGC
Organism: Gemmatimonadaceae bacterium; assembly: GCA_036565945.1. Lineage (GTDB taxonomy): Bacteria > Gemmatimonadota > Gemmatimonadetes > Gemmatimonadales > Gemmatimonadaceae > JADGGM01. The sequence continues at coordinate 1,368 of DATCXG010000142.1, read as the reverse complement.
GGGATCTTGAAGGCGAAGGTCACCACCCCGTCGTACTGCCCAGCGGCTGGGCTGGCCGGGAGCGTGCGGCCGCCGTTGGTGCCGCGCACCACGAAGCCGTAGGGGAGCACTCCCACCCCAACAGGAGCCACGACGGCCGCAGCCTCGCCCTCACTGATGACCTGTAAGACGTCGGGCCGGTTGGAGAGGGTTTGACCGTCCTGCTGATACACGCTACCCGTGGGCAGGATCTCGGTGGCGACGCTCCGGATGGCCGGGCTGCCATCGAAGCGCTCCATCGACGCTATGGCGCTCCCTCCTATGGTGCCGGCCGTGGTGGCGGCGAAGAAGGTGAGGTTGGTGCGAGGGGTGTCGTAGGCCGTGCCATCTTTCTGCGCGTTCCGCACGCGGAAGGTGGCCCACACGTAGCGATAGCTACCCGGGGTGCGCACGCCATCCGTGAAGCTCCCCGTCGTGAAGGGTTCTAGTTCTATGGAGCCGTCGCCGCTACCGCCCGCGCTCAGTGGACCGCTCAGCGAGTAGCTGATGCCATTGGAAGATGAGTGGACGGCGACGGCGGGCGCCGAGACGGAGGCCGTCATCTGCGGGCTGCCGATGCCACTTATGGTGACCTCCACCAGGGCGGGTGCAAAACTGGTGGCTGGCGGCTGCTCTGGCGGTGTGGTGAGGGGGGCGGTGGCATCGTGGTGGCAGGCGGAGGCCGTCGCGAGGAGCAGGGCCAGCGCAGCGAGGCGCGGGAGGTGTGGCGAATCAACGGGCCGACTGCTGGCCATGCGGATATCTCGGTTTCAGGGATAACGACGGGGCGTGAGGTGCGGGGGAGAACCTAGGATGTCACGGCTGGGCTCGCAAGTATCAAGCGCATTGGCCGGCTTAGCGGCTCGCGGCGAGCGCTTCAACCGTACATCTTGCGCACGTCCTGGAACGGCGTCTCATTCGCCAGAATGCAAGAGGATCGACCGCACTCGGAGGCTGCTCGACACCATGGCTCGTATCTCAGCATCACTTACCGGCGCGGCTCGATGAGCGGCCCCACGCACGACCCGATGCGCCCAGGTGCGGCCGGCCGGTACGCGCGACGTGCCGGGGTGATAGAGACTGACCTAGACGCTGAGCTCATCCTTCTCGATCCCGCCACGCAGGAGATGTTCAGCCTCAACGACGTAGGACGGCTCATCTGGCGCTCGCTCGAAGAGGAGCCTGTGGATGCCATCGTGGACCGGGTGGTTGGGGCGTTCGATGTCGACCATGAAGTTGCCGGCGCCGACGTCCGCGCCCTGCTGCGGCAGTTGCTCGACGCGGGGCTTGCCCAGGCCGCCGGGTAAGTGGATGCTGCTCGAGTGGGAGCGGCCATGGTGGATGCTGCCG
>DATCXG010000135.1:0-9415 GCA_036565945.1 Gemmatimonadaceae bacterium | reverse complement strand
CACGTAGGCGAGGTGCTGGGTGTCGGTGAACAGGTTGAGGTAGACGAGTCCGAAGTCGGTGTGCAGCATGTCACCGCGCTGAATCACTCGTCTCTCCGGCGGCACCGTGTCCGACACCACGCCGGTGCGGCGCCAGATGGTCACCGAAGGTTGGAACCACTGGCCGAAGCCATACTCGGCCACTCGCTGGCGCATCCACCATACGACGTCTTCGGTGGTCGTGATGCCCGGGACGATCACGCCGTTGGAGAAGGCCTCGCCGATGATCTGGTGCGCGAACCGCATCACGTGCCGGTAGTCCGATGCCTCTTCGGGGAGCTTGGTCTCCAGCCAGCCCACCGCGAGTTTCTCGGCGGAGGTCACTTTCTTCGTCCACTCCGGCCCCAATGCCCTGAACAGGTTGTCGCGCTCGTTGGCGCTGAGCCCATCCGCGTGACTCCACGACTCCGACATGTTCACGCCGATCACCTTCGGCTTCCGCTCCTCGACGAGCTTGCGGAGCCCCACCCACTGACTGTCGTTGTGCGTCGGGTAGACCGTGTACAGCCCATCGTAGTCGAACCGCCCTACCGAGATCCGCTCCACCCCACGGTCACCGCCGCGGTCGTGGAATACGAGGATCGTCCGCCGGCGCGATGAGTACGTGGTGAAGGGGGCAAGGGAGCGGAACACGGGATCATCGTTGTACTCGCGAGAAGGGATGATCCACATGTCGATCCCTGTGCGCCGCATGACCTCGGGGAGCACTGTTTCAAACCTGTGCTCGAGGCGCTGGTGAATCCGCTCGCTCTGCTCCCGATGCGTCAGCGCCCGCGTTTCGGAACCCGGGCCAGCCGACGCCGGTAGCGGGCCCACGAAGGTAGCCTGGGCGATGGTGGCCGTAGCGGGAATGGTCAGGCACGCGATTGCGACTCCCAAGGCGAATTGGCGCATTCAGCGGATTCTCTCGAAGGGTGTGAGCAGGCGACTCTGGCAGCATCCATGCCGAGCACATCCAGACATGCATATTGCGAGAACCAGTGTTGCAACCTCATGCGGCAAAAGCGTTTCCGGCAGTGTGAGGGGCGTCCGCGGCGCGCTTTGCCCGCTGTCCAGCCGCGCCCTGGGAGATGCAATCGATGCAACTCGGATGTTGCGGTGCGGCGCCGGCCTCGCGGTTCTCCGCTCGGAGCCACGTACCGTCCACCGCCAGCTATCTTGATTCCCGCGATCCGTCTCCTGCCTTCCCTGAAGAGCTGTCCTGCGACATAGGCGACCCGGGGCATTTAGGGGTTGCCGCGTCCCCGCTTGTCATGGGGAGAATTTGCGGGTGTACGTGCTCTCTGTCCCATCCCAGCGACGCTGCGGACCAATGTGCCACCGGCCTTCGGTGGATCGGTTCCTGGCGTCTCAGAGCTTGCCCTCGCACTCGCTCTCCGTGAAATGGCCGATCCGCTCCCCGTCGCGTTGAATGACGACGTCGATCTCCTCGCCCGCATCCGTGCCGGCGACGAGGCAGCGTTCGAGCTCGTGTTTCTCCAGAACTACCAGCGCTTGTGCATCGTAGCCGCTCGGATGACTGGCTCGGACGAAGAGGCTGAAGAGGTCGTGCAGGATGCGCTCTTCCGCGTCTGGCAGCAACGAGAGAAGTGGGAGGTTACTACCACCATAGCCGCCTACCTTACCGGTGCGGTCCGTAACCACACGCTCAACCGGCTCCACCGAGGGAAGCTGGAGCAGCGCTGGCGCGAACGCATGCGGCACAAATCGAGTGGAGAAACTTCCCTCCACGGACGTGTGCCCACAGCAGATAGCGAGATGGTGGCCGCCGAGTTGGGAGGCGCGATCGCTGCGGCGATCGATGGTCTCCCGCCACGCTGCCGGCAAGCGTACTTGCTGCGCCGTCATCATGATCTCAGCTACGCCGAGATCGCGCGCGTCATGCGGATCTCTCCCAAGACCGTCGAGATACAGATCGGTCTCGCACTGAAAGCTCTGCGCAAGCGACTCGCCGACTGGCGGTAACGTGTGCCGGTGGAGAGCGACCGCGATGCTGGGGCCCGGTGATAGCGAGGGTCTACGCACCACTCGGCGACGCGCGTCAGCCGCTGGTGATCCCCGCTCCTCGTCAACTCCGTTCAACGCCTCTTAGGGGTTTCGCGACGGCTGCTTGTCACCGGTGCGCCGATACACGAATCACTACAGCGCAACGACACTGAATGACCAACGATCTCATCCTGGACCTACTCGACCGGTACTTCAGCGGCACCTGCACGCGCGATGAGCTGGAGCTCGTCGCGCGTTGGGCCGCCGATGACCGGGATCGTGGTGAGCAGCTCGAGAGGATGCGGCAGATCTGGGTAGCGTCGGCTCACATGCCACACGGCGCTGCGACGGACCCCGATCGCTTCGCTGCCAGGATGGCGTGGCGGAACGTGCACGAGCGCATCGTCGAAGAGCGCGACAGCGCGAGAGGTAGGCGAGTGCTCCAGCTCTATCCCCCAACCGAGCGGCGTGCCGTGTCGGTACGTCGCTGGCAGCTCGTCGCCGCGGCGGTGGTACTCGCAATGACTACTGGCGGAGTGTGGGCGGCGCGGAGTAATTGGCGCGGCGGTACCACTAGTGCGAGCGCGAGTCAGGCGATGCGGGAGTACTCCACTGTCAGGGGGCAGCGTACGGCGATCCTTCTGGCTGACGGCACGCGAGCGGTTCTGAGTGTCGAGAGCCGCCTGCGCGTTCCGGCCACTTACGGCAACCGCTCACGCGATGTCTACCTGGACGGCGAAGGATTCTTCGAGGTCATCCACGACTCGAAGATGCCATTCCGAGTGCACACGGCGCGCGCGTTGGCCGAGGACCTGGGCACCGCGTTCGTGGTGCGTGCATATCCGGAAGACTCCACGACCACCGTCGTCGTGACGGAGGGGAAAGTGGCGCTCCGTGCCAGCGACGAGGGCGCTGATCGCGGGGCGGAGCTCACCCGTGGACAGCTCGGCCAGCTCGACCCATCGGGGGTCGTCAACATCGTGCAGCACGTCGATGTGGAGCGATACCTGGCGTGGCGGCAAGCGCGGTTGGTGTTCAAGCGCACCCCACTCGCGCAAGTGGCTCGCGAGCTGGAGCGGTGGTACGACATCGATATAACCCTCGCCGATTCGTCCCTCGCGAGCGTGCCGGTGACCGGTGTGTTCGTGAGCCAGCCAGCAGATCGGATCCTCCGCAACGTCGCGCGCTCGCTCGATGTGAAATACACCCGGCAGGGCAGAGAAGTGCGCCTGCGCGCACACTAGGGAACCTCTAGATCACGCTTTACCCGAAATTCTACCGCCACCGTCCTACCACATGGTCGCCTGGCATCTCCGTTCTCCCAACTCCGTGGTGAGGTCATCGCGCGTGCGTAAGTCATCGATTCGCATTGTTAGTGCGGTCGGCCTCGTCGCCGGGCTCGGCGTCGGGCTCGGCATGCCGGCGGGGGCACAGACGAGCCTTTCCACTTCAGCCTCTCCGAGCCAGGCAGGCTCGATAGCGGGCCAGGGCGCGCAAGCCGGGGCCCAGCGTGCGCCAACACCACTCGCGCGGCGCGTGTCGCTCGATCTGCGAGGTGCGCGCCTCGAGGCCGCGCTGGAAGAGATCGACCGCCAGGCGAAGCTGGGGCTCACCTACACGCCGCGGGTCGCCCCACTGGACAAGCGGGTAACCCTGCGGCGCGACAGTGTGACTGCCGGGGCCGCGCTCAAGGAAGTGTTGCGTGGGACAGGCGTGAAGGTGGTGGTCACCGAGGAGGGGACGGTGATGCTGGTGAAGCCCGAGAGTGGGCGGCAGTCGGAGGTGAGGGCTGATAGCGTGGGGGGTCTGCTGTTTGGGCGCGTGGTGGACTCCGTGACGGCGAGGCCGATCGGCGGCGCGGTGGTGAGTGTCAAGGGAACGGATCTGAGTGTGACCACGAACCAGGTGGGGAGCTATCTATTTCCCAAGGTCCCAGCCGGTGTGCAGGTGATAACTGTGCGCTTCCTCGGCTACATGCAGGCCGAGCAGGAAATAGCTGTTGTGGACAGTCAGCGGGTGCGGCTGGACTTCGCGCTCCAGATGGGGATGAGCCGCTTGCAGGAGGTGGTCACTACCGCGACTGGGCCGCAGCGACGGATGGATATCGCCAACGACGTGACGACTATCCAGGTGGACTCGGTAATGGCGGCGGCGCCGATCATGAGCGTGACTGACCTCCTGTCCACACGGGTGCCGGGGCTCGCAGTCCTGCGCACATCCGGCGCTCCGGGTGATCCGGTTCGGCTCAGGCTGCGCGGGGTGTCGAGCGTGTACGGCAACAACGACCCCATCGTGGTCGTCGATGGCATACGGGTCTACAGCGAGCAGTCGGCTGAGCGGAGCGGGAACCTCGCTGCGTTGGGCTTCAACTACAACCCTGATACCCTGCGCAATCCCCCGCTGTCGGGCAACAGCGCGGTCGCTGCGCCGTCGCCCCTGGACCAGATCGACCCAAACATGATCGAGACGATCGAGGTGCTGAAGGGTCCCTCGGCGGCCACACTCTACGGGGCTGATGCGGCGAACGGGGTGGTCGTGATCACGACCAAGAAAGGCAAGCCGGGTCCGGCTCGCTGGGATGTGAGCGCCTCTCGGGGTACTTCCGAGATGCCGGGCAGCTACCCAGAGGGCATATATCGCTTCGGGCAGGGGCCTGGCGGGTCCAGGTCCTGCGCGCTCACGGACTTCACCTGCGTTGCCGACACCCTGGTGCGCTTTCAGGCGCTCAACGACCGCGACCTGACAATACTGGGCCGCGGTTCCAGCACACGTCTATCACTGGGGGTATCGGGCGGGAGTACCGCGCTCACGTATGCCCTCAGGGGAAGCTTTGCGGATGAGATCGGGCTCCTCACGCTACCGAATGTCGAGGCCGAGCGCTATCGCGCGGGCTACGGCAAGGCGCCGCCGGAGTGGATGCAGCGACCGCACAAGCTCACGCAGTGGAGCGGCACGAGTAGGCTCTCGGCCAGACTCGGGGCCAAGGCCGATGCGTCGCTCATGACCACGCTCACGCGCCAAGAGCAGCAGCGCTCCAACCTCGAGCGCCAGACAGGAGCGCTCATGTCCACATACGTCAACCGCGCCACCGGGACGTATTACCGACCGTTCACCGCCGGCGGTATCCTCGGCGTAGCCGACGGCCTCGTGCCGGACTTCTACCAGCGCTCGACGGCGGCGTCGACGAAGTTCACCAACGCCGCGAACCTGGGCTGGCGCCCACGTGCCTGGTTCACGACCAATGCCACCGTAGGGCTCGATCTGATCAGCCGGCAGGACGAGCTGTACGTCCCGAGGGGGACACCGAATTGGTCCCAAACAGACAGCGGGGGGGCATTGAGCGCAGCGCACGGGAGTTCGGTCGTGAGCACCGTGAACTTGCGGGCGCTGGCCACCGCGCCCTTGCTCTTCGGCTTTCGGGGGAACCTTGCTGTTGGCGTCAACTATTCCGGTAGTGCGATCGCCGACATCGCTACAAGTGTCAGGGGGTTGGCCGAGGGGACGAGCTCGATGAATGGGGCGGACTCGCTCGTCCAAATCCGGGAGAACCGCCGCGACCAGGCGAGCTTTGGCTTGTACGTGGAGCCCAGCCTCGCCCACAAGCGCTTCACCATCACGACAGGGCTACGGCTGGACGGCGGGAGCACCTTCGGCTCGAACGCGAAGCTCCCACGATTCCCCAAGGTCGGCGCCTCGTGGCTGATCTCGGACGAGCCATTCTTTCCCTTCAAGGGCGTTATCGACGTGCTGCGTCTGCGCGGCGCCTTCGGAGCGGCCGGTGTCTGGCCCAGGCCGGCCGATCAACTCCGGCTCTACACCAGCTCACGCCCCTGGCTCGACGGCGGGCCGGTAGACGCGACAAGCATCACCACCTTCGGCAACACCGAGCTCCGGCCCGAGAGGTCGGTGGAGCTCGAGGGCGGCTTCGACGCCGATCTCTTCGACAACCGATTCTCGGTGGGTCTCTCCACCTATCGCAAGACGCGCCACGACGCGCTCATGAGCGTGCCGCTCGCCCCGTCTGTCTACGGTGGCGGTTCGATGCTCAAGAACATAGGTGTCGTCCGCAACACGGGGCTCGAGCTCACGCTGGGGACGCAGCTCGTGCGCAGTGATCTGCTGACCTGGAGTGCCAGCACCAATCTGAGTCGAAACCGGAACGTGGTGGTGGAGCTCGGGCGTGGCGTGGAGCCCTTCAACCTGGGCGACGCCGGCCGTGTGGCGCCGGGCTACCCGCTCTTCGGCCGCTGGTCCAAGCCGATCGTGGGCTACTCCGATGAAAATGCGGATGGGATCATCGAGGCAAGGGAGGTGCTGCTGGGCGATACGCTCGTGTACATGGGGGAGACCGTGCCGAACTTCGTGGCGAGCCTGCACACCACGCTCAGCTTCTTCCGCGGCCGGCTCACGGTGGGCACTAGCCTGGCCTACGAGGATGGACTCACGCAGGTGAACGAGCTAGCGAGGTCGTACAGGAGCTTCGCGCGTGGGGCCGTGGATCCCAGTGCATCGTTGGGCGAGCAGGCCGCAGTGGTGTCTCTGAACAAGACCAACTACGGGATCACGCAGACGGTCAGCACACTGCGGTTCAACAGCCTGTCGGTGGCTTATAACGCTTCACCCTCGCTGGCGCGGCGCGTGGGAGCGCGCTCGCTCACCATCGCCCTTCAGGGCTCGAATCTGGGGCTCAGGAGCAACTACGCGGGGAAGGATCCCGCAGTGAACGCATATGCGACGGGAAATGGGGTGGCCGACACCGGGCAGCTGCCTCAGCCCCGGCACTGGCTCCTCTCCCTACGCGCTGGCTACTGAGCGAGGCGATTCCATGCACCCAACAACTCAGCACATGGCTCATTTCACTCGGCTCCGCAGCGCCTGGGGCGTAGCATGCCTGGCCCTGCTCATGCTACTCACCGCTTGCTCTCCCGAGCAGGCCCTCAAGAGCACGCTCCCGCCGGACGTCCCCGACCCGGCGACCCAGAAGACCCCGGCGGGTGCGTTAGCTGCCTATCGCGGCGCGCTGGTTCACTTCCGGGCGGCCTTCAGCGGCTTCACTCTCGCGACATCCGAGCTCGCCGACGAGCTGCAGCCCAGCCGTGTAGGGGGAGCTCTAGCAGGTGGAGATTCAACACTCCTCGCCGGCCAGTCCCTCGACGCCCGCCGCCTCCCGGAGATGGAGACGAATAGCGAGGGCTTCGCTTCATACGCTGCCTTACACAAGGTGCGAGGGCAGGCCCGGGAAGCACTTGGGGCGCTCGAGAAGTACGCCCCCGACGCGCCCTCGGCCCTCCGTGGACACCTCTACGCGCTGGAGGGCTATGCTGAGGTCTTTCTGGCAGACCTCTTCTGCTCCGGGATCCCGTTGAGCACGCTCGAGTTCGAGGGAGATCACACCTACCGGGCGGGCTCCACCACGCAGGAGGTCTACCAACACGCGCTGGCACTCTTCGACAGTGCGCTCACCCTGAGCGCGGATAGCGCTCGTATTGTGCACCTCGCCCAGGTGGGGCGGGCGCGGGCGCTCCTGGCCCTCGGTCGCGCTACCGACGCGGCCATGGCCGTGGCCGCGGTGCCAGATGGCTACAGCTACAAGGTGCTCTACAGTGCTACGACAGGTGCGGACGGGAGGGTCAACACGAACTTCGCCGTCGACCTTCCGTACACGGGGGCGGGTGTACTCCAGAGGGGCTATACGGTGGCGGAGAGGAAGGGGGGGAACGGGCTGGCATACATCTCGAGCAACGACCCCCGGGTTCCGGCCCTCTTCCAGCAGAACAACCAAGCCGGCCTCCCCCAGTATCTCCTGACCAAGTACGCGGTGACGGGCGACAGCCCCATCGTGCTCGCCGATGGGGTGGAGGCTCGGCTCATCGAAGCCGAGGCGGCGCTGCAGAAAGGGGGCACGAGCTGGCTTGAGCGCCTCAACGCCCTCCGGACCGACGGCACTTTCACCACGCAGCCCAACTCCGAGGACTCCACTAAGACCGACACGCTCTGGCATGCCGGTACCGGAGCTGTGGCTGGGCTCGCCCCCCTCGCCGACCCCGGCACCGCGGAGGCTCGCATTGATCTCCTCTTCCAGGAGCGCGCCTTCTGGCTCTTCGTCACTGGGCACCGCCAGGGAGACATGCGCCGACTCGTCCGCGAGTACGGGCGCGACCCCGAGACCGTCTACCCCACCGGGAGCTACCCTAGCGGAGGGATCTACGGGGAGGATGTGACGGCAGCAATCCCGGCCCAGGAAGGGCTCTACAATCCCAAGTTCGCCGGCTGCTTTCACCGGGGGGCCTGACCATGCCACGCTCTCTCCGACTGACTATGCGACACTTCACTGCCGGCCTCGCCCGCCGCTCCCACCGCCGGATGCCCGCCTGGATCACGGTCTCGTTCATTCTAGCTTTCGCGATGAGCGGTTGTGGTGGCGACCCGGTAGCGCCGCAACCGGTCGTCGACGCCACGCGACTGTATTGGGCGCTGGAGTTGAGTCACCATACGGCGGTTCTCTCGACGGAGACGCCGTACGACACGATCAGCCTGACTGCCACGCCGCGCGCTCCGAACGGTGAGCGCCTAGACGGGCTTCCGGCGCCGACCTTCGTCGCGACCGACCCGGAAAGGGTGGAGGTGAGTCCCGACGGGTTGGTGCGCGCGCTCAAAACGGGGACCAACATCAAGGTGGTCGCCAGACTGTCGTACGACAATGTGACTCATGCCGACACCCTGGTCCTCAGGATCACGGCGCTGGCCGACCCGCCGCAGCTGGCCACCTTCTCGATCCAGCCCGCGCCTGGAGACAGCGCCAAGGTTGCAATGCTTCTGACGAAGTCGCTCCGCGCGCAGGCGACGGATACGACCGGGAGTGCTATGGCCGGGCTGGCGATCTATTACGCCTCCTCCGACCCGGCCATCGCGAAGATCGACCGCAGCAATGGGCGCGTGACCCCCGTGCGTCCGGGGCGGGTGACGCTAACCGCAGCTACACATGCCTACGGTGTCACGAGGAGCGACACGCTTCAGTTCACCATCGGTTGGCCGATATCCCAAACTGTTTTCGCGTTGGAGGCCGGCCCGGATATTCTGAGCACATCGCCTCCAATAGTCGGCAGCTACGTCTTCGCTCCGCGGAAAATCGTGATTGGCACGGGGGGGACCGTTAGTTGGATCGCGACCACACCGATCGATGTGACGTTCGAGGACCCCACGAATGTGGAAGGGGGCGATATCGACGAGGTGACCCCTGGATTTTTCACACCTGGCCTCCGCCGCTTCCCGGTGCCAGGTACCTATCCCTATCGGAGCACCCGGTACGGTAGCACGGGCACGGTGGTCGTCGTCGACGAGAGCGTGCCGCAACCGTAACACAGCTACACCGCGGGGAGCGCCTGCGCTC
>DATCXG010000101.1:0-3017 GCA_036565945.1 Gemmatimonadaceae bacterium | reverse complement strand
GCGCATCGCCGCCGATGGCATCGTCCGCTCGGGCGGCAGCGATGTCGACCAGTCGGCGATTACCGGGGAGTCGGTGCCGGTACGCAAGGCGCCTGGCGACGAGGTCTATGCCGGGACCATCGCGCAGGGCGGCGCACTGGTGGTGGAGGTCACCCGCCACGCTGGCGAGACAATGCTCGCCAGGATCGTGCGACTGGTGGAGCAGGCGCAGGAGGAGCGCGCTCCGGCGCAACACTTCATCGATCGCTTCGCACACCCTTACACGCTCGTCGTGGTCGCGGCTACCGCGCTGGTCGCGATCATTCCACCATGGATATTCGGAGTCGCATGGGCCGACGCATTCTACCGCGCGATGACACTGCTGGTAGTTGCGAGCCCGTGCGCGCTGGTCATCTCGACACCATCGGCGATCCTCTCCGCCATCGCCAACGGCGCTCGCCACGGAATCCTCTTCAAGGGCGGCGCGTACATCGATCTCGCAGGCAGCATCGACACCGTCGCTTTCGACAAGACAGGCACGCTCACGGTAGGTCGACCGCGGTTGGCTGGCCTCGTGAGCACGCGCGACCTGGCCGCCGGGCTCATCCAACAGGGCAAGCCGCGGGAGAGCACAGTGCGAAGCGCTGGCGTGTCGAGCGCTGGCGTTCCGAGTGGTAGTGCGACAAACGATGGCCCGACGGACGAGGTCCTGTTCAGTGATGGTGGGCCGAGCGATGGCGCCACAGCGGTGCTGGGTCTCGCCGCTGCTGTGGAGCGCACGGCCGAGCACCACCTGGCGCGCGCGATCGGCGAGGCGGCGCGCGAGCGTGGGGTCGACGTCCCCGAGCTCACCAACTTCGCCGCGTTCCCGGGCGAGGGGGTCAGCGGCTACGTAGATGGCGAGCGCGCCTGGGTGGGGAGTGAGAAGATGGCCGAGCGGATGGGCACCAGCATCGCGCCGCTGCTCCTGGGTTGGGCCACGGGGCAGACGGCGCGTGCGCGATCCGTGGTCTACGTGGGCAGCGACCGCGACGTCATCGGGGCGATGTCGTTCGGCGACACGCTGAAGCCCAACGCCGCGGCAACAGTGCGCCACCTCAAATACGAAGGCATCCGCTGGATCACCATCCTCTCGGGCGATCATCCGGAGGCGGTGCGCGCGATCGCCGCCGAGCTTGGCTCGGACGAAGTGCGGGCGGGCTTGCTACCGCACGAGAAGGTCGACGCCGTACGCGCGCTGGCAAGGCGCTCGCGCGGCGTGGCAATGGTGGGTGACGGAGTCAACGACGCCCCCGCCATGGCCGCCGCGGCGCTCGGCATCGCCATGGGCGCCGCCGGCACCGACGTGGCAATCGAGACGGCTGACGTGGTGCTCATGAGCGACGAGGTCGAGAAGGTCGACTACGTCATCCACCTGGGCAAGCGGGCGCGGCGTGTGGTGCGGCAGAACGTCCTCTTCAGCGTGGGCTGGATGCTCATGCTGATCGCCGTCGCACTGACCGTGGGCATCCCGCTCACGCTGGCGGTCGTCGCACACGAGGGCAGCACACTGCTCGTCGCGGCCAACGGACTGCGGCTGCTCGGTGGGCGCCCACACCCACCCACTGTGCCGCGGGCTCGCCACCCCATCATGGGCTGGTATCTGGCCCCGCGTCACGAAGGCGCGACTCGTGCGTGGCGCTAGATCCAGCGCGGGCGAGAACCGTCCCAGGATCTCCAGGATATGTACGGGGCGCGCGCCCGAGTATGCGCAGGGACGAACGTATGGTCGATAATCTATGAAAACAGCACTGCCGCGCTGGATGCTCGCCCCTGCTACCATCGCGATCGTCACCGCTTGCTCCGCGGCGGCCCGAGCAACAGCGGTGCCGCATGGCGAGTCGGAGGAGTACGGCAGCGACACCACCGCCGATAGTGTCGCCGATCTACCGCTTACCCTGGTCGCGGCCTCCGGGCCGGCCGCGGCACAGTTCGCCGTACTCCTCACCGGAGATGGCGGGTTCGCGTCGATCGACAGGGAAATCGCCGATTCGCTAGCGCGTCATGGCATACCGGTGGTCGCGCTCGACTCGCGCTCGTACCTATCCGCTCAGCGCAATCCGGAGCAAGCGTCGCGTGATCTGGAACGTATTCTGACACACTATCTCTCCGCGCTCGCGCGACAGGATGTTCTGCTCATCGGCTACTCACGCGGCGCCAACATTCTCCCCTTCATGGTATCCCGGCTCCCGGCCGATCTCATCTCGAGAGTACAGCTCGTGGCGCTCCTCGGGCCTGCTACGACCGCGAACTTCAAGTTCCACATGGTCGACCTTATCTCGGATCGACACCGGAAGGACGACATCCCCACGCTTCCCGAGATCGCCAAGCTTCGCGGCCGCCGCGTACTCTGTTTCTACGGCACGGATGAGAAGGACTCCGCCTGCCCGTCGCTCGATGCTTCCAAGGCCACGTCAGTCGCGATGCCAGGTGGACATCACTTCGGCCAGCGGTATGGCGAGATCGCCGAACGGATCCTTCAGCAGCTCCCGGTCACAACCGGATCCTAGCCCTTGGTACTCTTCTCTACCTTGACGCGCCGGTTCAGCAGCGCCTCCAGGACCGTGGCATTGCACATCTCGCTGGCCTGCGACGCGTAGACGAGGGTGACCTGGCCCTCCTGGGCGCGCCCGGCGATGTCGTCCAGCACGGCCTTCGCTTCCGGCGCCTTCAACTCCTCCTTGTACCGCTTCTGAAACTCCGGCCACTTGGCCGGATCGTGACGGTACCACTCGCGCAGCTCCCGGGACGGCGCAACGTCCTTCGCCCACAGGTCGACGTGGGCTCTGTCCTTCGACACCCCGCGCGGCCAGAGCCGATCCACCAGCACCCGGTAGCCGTCCGACGAGGCGTACGGTTCATAGACTCTCTTGCTCACTACCATTCAGGGTCCCTGCGGTTAGTAGGAATGCCCCTCAGACATCGATCAGGAGGCACGATACTCCGCCCCGACCCGCTCGCTCGAGCTGGTCTTTTGCGGGCAGTAGCTGCCGGCTGTG
>DATCXG010000465.1:0-2050 GCA_036565945.1 Gemmatimonadaceae bacterium | reverse complement strand
GCAACGGCCACGAGCCCACGCTCATCGAGCGCTCTCCATGCTTCCGCACGGGCGGCTACGTGATCGACTTCTGGGGCGTGGGCTACACTATGGCCGAGCGGATGGGGATCCTCCCCGGGGTGCTCGACGCCGGCTACACGGTGAGAGAGCTGCGCATCGTGGATGAGCACGGCCGCAAGGTGGGCGGCTTCCGCACCGACATCTTCCAGAAGTTCACCAACGGCCGCTTCACCAGTCTTCCCCGCGGCGATCTCGCTTCGGTGATCTATCGAACCGTCGAGGACCGCGTCGAGACCATCTTCGGCAACAGCATCTCCGCGATCGAGGAGAACGGGAGCTGCGTGCACGTGGAGATGGAGCACGGGCCGGCCCGCGACTTCGATCTCGTGGTGGGGGCCGATGGATTGCACTCCCGCGTACGCCGACTCGCCTTCGGGCCGGAAGAGCGATTCGAGAAGCAGCTCGGATACCGCGTGGCCAGCTTCGCGGTGGAGGGCTACCGGCCGCGTGACGAGCTGGCATACGTAGCGCACGCGTCGCCGGGACGGCAGCTCTCGCGCATCGCGCTGCGCGACGATCGCACAGTATTTCTGTTCGTGTTTCGCGCTGAGCTCGTGCCGGGAGCGGAGCCGTCCAACCTCGCCGAGACGCGCGCCGTTCTGCGCTCAGCGTTCGGAGACAGGGGCTGGGAGAGCAAGCGGATTCTGGAAGCCATGGAAGACGCCGAGGAGATCTACTTCGACCGCGTGAGCCAGATCAGGATGGATCGCTGGTCGCAAGGGCGGGCGATACTGATTGGAGATGCCGCGTGTGCGGTGTCGCTCCTGGCCGGCGAGGGAACGGGTCTAGCAATGACGGAAGCGTACGTGCTGGCACACGAGCTCGAGCGCGCGAAGGGCGATCATCGCGCGGCATTCGAGAACTACGACAAGCGGCTGCGCCCCTTCGTGGAGGGAAAGCAGAGAGCGGCCGAGGGGTTCGCGCGGTCGTTCGTGCCGGGGACGGCGCTCGGCGTGTGGGTGCGCAACCAGGCGACGAAGCTCCTGGCGATGCCGTGGATCGGGGAGTGGTTGGTGGGGAGGAGTGTGAGCGTGAGGGACGATTTCGAGTTGCCAGAGTATGCGGAGTGAGATGAGATCGAGCAGCACGCGCAAGCCAAGATACCGTCGTACGATTGCTGAAGGTCGTTTCGCTGACAACGGAAGAGGCCGAGTTGCCGCGTTTCGAGTCGGCATGAAAGACGAACCACCAGAGTAGAATGAATGGCCGCTGGCGCGCTGCCGAGAGGATCGCGTGGCGTGCTTATTGCCCCTCTGACAGACGGGAGCCGAGTACAGCGGCCCCGAGGGATGCGTGACTGCGGGGCAGAACGTTGCTCCCGGGCATTGCGAGGACGGAGGTGGCTCCATGCCAAATACCGTACAGCGTCTCGCGATCTCCCTGTTGTTAGCGGCAGCGGTCGCGTGCAATCCATTCCGTCGACAGCAAGCAGTGGAGATCTCGGACAGTGGTCCGTCCTATGGCTCTCGCTGGAACGCGACGCTAGCCACGCCATCCGCGCTCGTTGGCGCGCTCGATATCCACGGGACCGCGTGGATGGCGCCCGCCGGTGGCCATACCGTCGCCTCGGTCACGATATCCAACGCTGCGCCCGGGGGCGTCCACCCGTGGCACGTGCATCAGGGCCGGTGCGGAGGCAACGGCGCCATCGTCGGCCCCGCCGACGCTTATCCGCCTCTCAATGTTCAGAGCGACGGTACGGCCACCGCTCAGGCCAACCCGGACTTTCCACTGCCGTCTTCGGGCGACTACCACGTGAATGTCCACGCGGCGAGCGACAACATGGGGACGATCATCGCTTGCGGCAATCTCGCGCCGCCAATTCGGTAGGCTATGCCCGGGCGTGGTCGCTGCTCCGCGACCCATAACTCCGTCAATTTCTTTAGTCGCGTCACGTCGATATCAGCTACTCGCTGCACCGCAACGGGCACGAGTCCACGCTCATCCAGTGCGCGCCGTCCCTCCGCGCCGGCGGCTACGTGATCGACTT
>DATCXG010000054.1:0-7411 GCA_036565945.1 Gemmatimonadaceae bacterium | reverse complement strand
GATGGATGGAGTGAGGGCGGCAATGGCCGGCGTTGTATCGGCGGGCACGGCGCGCAGCGCCGCTATCCAGGGAGTGGTGCTGGCCGGGAAGACCGGAACATCTCAGAACTCGGAGGACCCGAACCGCGATCACGCGTGGTTCGTCGGGTTCGCCCCCGCTGAT
This sequence comes from Gemmatimonadaceae bacterium, assembly GCA_036565945.1. Taxonomy (GTDB): domain Bacteria; phylum Gemmatimonadota; class Gemmatimonadetes; order Gemmatimonadales; family Gemmatimonadaceae; genus JADGGM01. The sequence goes on along the minus strand of DATCXG010000054.1, from coordinate 7,248 downwards.
CATCCGAAGATCGTGGTCGCCGTCATGCTCGAGTTCGGGCTCCACGGGACCCGCGCGGCCCGCATCGCCTCGAAGATCGTTGAAGCGTACCTCAAGGTGGAGCCGAAGCAGCTCCTGAATACCGAGGGCTGAGCCGGTGCGCCGCGTCATCACCGACTTCCCGCTCCTGGTTACGGCTGTGCTGCTGTCGCTGTTCGGGGTCGCAATGGTCTACTCGGCCGGGCAGACCGATGTGCCCACGTCGGCCCTGCACGCGTGGGTCTCGCAGTTCCGCTGGCTGCTGCTCGGACTGTTGGGCGCCTACGGGGTAAGTCGAGGATCGGTTCGCTTCTTCGAGTGGGTGGCGAGTCCCGCCTACGTCTTCACGCTGATCCTTCTGGCGGCCACGTTGGTGATCGGCACCGGGGCCGGAACGGCCGCGGGAACGAAGAGCTGGATAGCCATCGGCGGAATGCGGCTCGGTCAGCCATCCGAGCTCGCCAAGATCACCGTGGTGCTCATGCTGGCCAGGGTCCTCGCGGCGCGCCGGGAACCGCCCAAGTCCCTGCTCGACATCTGGCAGCCTGCCGTGATAGTGCTCGTGCCGTGGCTGCTGATAATGATGCAGCCAGACCTCGGTACAGGCATCGTCTTCATCGGCATCTTCTTCGCCATGCTGTTCTGGTCGGGAGTGCCGCTGCCGCTGCTGCTCCTGATCGCATCTCCCGGGGTGAGTCTTCTGCTCGCCTTCAACACCAGTCTCTGGGGCGCCTGGTTTCTTCTCCTCATAGCGCTGGTCATCTGGTACAAGCCCTTCATGCTCGAAGGGGTGTTGCTCACCACCGCGAACGTGGCGATGGGTGTGGTGGCGCCCATTCTGTGGGAACGACTCGCGCCCTACCAGCGCCACCGACTCCTCGTCTTCCTCGATCCGTCGATCGATCCACGACGGTCGGGCTGGCACGTCATCCAATCGCAGGTAGCAATCGGATCCGGAGGGTGGGTCGGCAAAGGGTACCTTCTGGGCACGCAGAAACGCCTCGCCTTCCTCCCCGAGCAGCACACGGATTTCATCTTCGCGGTGCTCGGCGAGGAGTTGGGTTTCATAGGCGTGACTGTCGCGCTGGCGCTATTCCTGTTCCTCCTGCTGCGCACGCTGCGCGTGGCCGAGCGCGCCAATGATTCGTTTGGCGGACTGGTGGCCTTCGGCCTCGCCTCGAGTTGGCTGGTTCACGTGACTGTGAACGTGGGAATGACCTTGAACCTCATGCCCATCACCGGAATCCCACTGCCGTTCTTCAGCTACGGCGGCTCGTTCATGCTGGCCTGCTGGCTAGCCGTTGGGATGCTGCTCCGCATCTCGAGCGAGGGCCGCGGAGCGAAGGTCGGAGAGCTGGCTATCTGAGGGAACTACGGGGGGCAGGGTTCAGGGTTCAGGGGGCAGGGGAACTACAGAGGGATCAGGAAGCAGGGATCAGGGATCAGAAAGGCCTCGTCGGGGGGAGATCCCTACCCTGAGGTAGTTCCTGAACCCTGCCCCCCGTCGTTCAGTCCCTTGTACTCCGCGCACAACACCAGCACATTTCACCGAATGGTCTGGTTCAGAAAAGAGCGGAAGCCGCGACAGCCACGTCGCGAGCGGCTCGAGATTCCCGCAGATGCCTGGGAGAAGTGCGAGGCGTGCGGACATACTGACATACGTGAGAAGTTTGTCCGCAATCTCAACGTCTGCCCGGCGTGCGAGTATCACCGGCGCATCCGCGCCAGTGATTACGTTGGCATCCTGATCGACGAGAATAGTTGGGAAGAGCTCGACGTCGATCTGCGGTCGGTGGATCCTCTCGGTTTTCCGGAGTACCCGCAGCGTCTCAAGAAGGCCGCCGCCAAGGCCGGCGATACCGATGCCATCATGACCGTGACCGGTACGCTGGGCGGGATGCCAGTCAACCTCGGCGTCATGGACTTCGCCTTCATGGGCGGTTCCATGGGGTCGGTGGTAGGGGAGAAGATCGCCCGCATAGGCCAACGTTCCGTGGAGCGGAAGTACCCGCTGGTGCTCGTATGCGCATCCGGCGGCGCTCGGATGCAGGAGGGGGTGCTCTCACTCATGCAGATGGCCAAGACATCGGCGCTGGTGGCGCAACTGGCCGAACGCAGAGTGCCGTACGTATCAATCCTCACCAATCCAACGACCGGCGGCGTGAGCGCCAGTTTCGCGATGCTGGGTGACGCCATCCTCGCCGAACCCGGCGCGGTGATCGGTTTTGCGGGACCGCGCGTGATCAAACAGACCATCGGCCAGGAGCTGCCCGAAGGCTTCCAGACCGCCGAGTTCCTGCTCGATCACGGAATGCTCGACGCTGTCGTGCACCGCAAGGAGCTCAAGAGCACGGTGGGGCAGCTTCTTCGCCACATGAGCGGCCAACCGGCGGCCTCGGGGTGGACGACATCCACCTGACGCCGTACCAAGCGGCGCTGGACTATCTCTTCGCACGTGTGAGTGGGGGCTGGAAGCTCGGCCTCGATACCACGCACGCCCTGTTGAAAGAGATGGGCGACCCGCATCGTCGCTTCCCCTCGCTCCACGTAGCCGGTACGAACGGGAAGGGAAGCGTTGTGAGCATGCTCGACGCCATGCTGCGCGACCGCGGTCTGCGGGTGGGGCGCTACATGTCCCCTCACCTGATCGACTTCCGCGAGCGCATCTGCATCGATGGTGTTCCCATCTCTGAGTCGGCTGTGGTCCAGTTCATCGAGCGGTGGCTGCCAGAGGTGGAGGGAAGGGGCGCCACTTTCTTCGAGGCCACGACCTGCATGGCCTTCGATCATTTCGCTCGTGAGAGAGTGGACGTGGCTGTCGTCGAGGTGGGTCTCGGCGGGCGACTCGATTCGACCAATGTGCTGACGCCTGTGGCTACAGGCGTGACATCCATCGGCCTGGATCATGTGCAGCACCTCGGCAATACCAGGGAGCTCATCGCGCGCGAGAAGGCCGGCATATTCAAGCCTGGCGTCCCGGCCGTGATCGGCGAGCCCGATCCAGCCATCCGCGCGCTCCTCACGCGTCTGGCGCACGATGCGGGAGCGAACAAGGTACTCGCCGTGGGCGACGACTGGTTGGTGAACGACATCGTCGTCGATGCATCGGGTACCGCATTCACTCTGACCGACGACATGCCAGGACGACGGCGTGAGCTTCGTACGGCACTCGTGGGCCGCTACCAGGCTACCAATGCGGCCACCGCGCTGGCCATGCTCGAGCTCGCGGGTCCCCCCTACGCATCGGCCGCGGATGATGCCGGGCATGCGCTGGGACGTGTGGCAGTTCCCGGTCGCTTCCAGTGGTGTGGCAACGTGATATTCGACGTGGCCCACAACCCGGCCGGCGTCCGAGTGCTCTGCGAGAACATCGATGCGGTGCGGCCGCCACGCCCGATCACCTGCCTTCTGACGGTGCTGGTGGACAAGGATTGGCGGAGCATGATGACCCTGCTGGCCGCGCATGTCGACCGTTTCGTGCTCACCGCGCCACCCAGCGTTCCGTCCGATCGCGCCTGGGTGTTGGAGGACGCCGCTGGATTCGCGCGCGAGTGTGGCTGGTCGGCGGTGTCCGAGCCCGATTTCGACCGCGCGCTGGAGATGGCTCGCCGCGACGTGGCCACGACGCTCATAACCGGCTCCTTCCACACAGTGGGCGATGCCATGTCGCGCTTGCAGGTATCTCCGCTAACGCGATAGATTCCTCGGATGTCTACAGGTGCACTCCCAGGTTTCCGCGACTTCTATCCCGACGAACTCGCGGCTCGCTCCGTCGTGTTCGCGGCCTGGCGTGAGGTGGCACGCCGATATGCCTTCATGGAGTACGACGGTCCTCCGCTGGAACCTCTGGAGCTCTACACGCGCAAGAGCGGCGAGGAGATAGTCGGACAACTCTACAACTTCACCGACAAGGGTGGCCGCGAAGTGGCATTGCGGCCCGAGATGACTCCCACGCTGGCGCGCATGGCAGGCGCGCGAGCCAACGCGCTCCGCAAGCCGGTTCGCTGGTTCTCCATTCCACAGCTATTCCGCTATGAGCGACAGCAGCGCGGGCGGCTGAAGGAGCACTTCCAGCTCAACATGGACATCATCGGCGAGGCAAGTGTCTCGGCCGATGCGGAGCTCCTCAGCGCGGCGATAGACATGATGCGCGCCTTCGGCCTCACCCCCGCCGACGTGGTGGCGCGAGTCTCCGACCGCCGCATCCTGCAGGGTTACCTCGTTGCGGTGGGAGTGCCCGAAGAAGCTCTGCCCGCGGTCTTCGCGGTGATCGACAAGCTCGGCCGGCAGCCGCGCGCCGTCTCCGACGAGAAGTTGGCGCAGGCCGGTCTGGATGCCGCCGCGCGAGAGAAGGTGCTGCAGATCCCCGATGCCACGCTGGACGACGTGGCCAGCGTGCTGGCGAGCTCTCCCGATAGCGGTGTCGTCGACGCCTTCCGCCAGTACCTCGAGTATCTCGACGCACTGGGCGTGGCGGACTGGGTGCGGGTGGACTTCTCGATTGTCCGTGGACTCGCCTACTACACCGGCATCGTGTTCGAGCTGTTCGACGCCAGAGGCGAATTGCGCGCCATCTGCGGCGGGGGGCGCTACGACACACTGCTCCGCGCGCTGGGCGGCGTCGACCTTCCTGCGCTCGGATTCGGCATGGGCGATGTGGTGCTCTCGGAGCTGCTGCGCAACCGCGGCCTGCTGCCACACTCTCCACCCACGGTGGATGTGTGGGTAGCGTACACCGAGGAGGCAGGGATGGGCGATGCGATGCGAGTCGCTTCGAGCATCCGTGCACGCGGGCACAGCGTTGAGTACGCCCTTGGCGGGCAGAAGCTCGCGCGCCAGCTCAAGGCGGCGGCCACGGCCGGCGCCCTGGAATGCGTCATTCTTGCACCGGGCGACCTGGCGCGTGGAGAGGCGGTGGTGCGGCGCATGTCCGACGGCGTGGAACAACGCGTGCGAGTTGACGAGTGGATCGAAGAGCGATAGCCGCCGCTTCCGGCGGCTCGCGGCGCCAGGCACCTTCACGACGACATTAATGGCCAACGACAAGAAGTTCACCACCCGTGCCGAGGACTTCAGCGCGTGGTACAACGAAGTTGTGCTGCGTGCGGAGCTTGCCGACTACTCTCCGGTGCGCGGGTGCATGGTCATACGCCCGGATGGCTACGGCATATGGGAGCGCATGCAACGCGCGCTCGATGACATGTTCAAGGCTACCGGACACCGCAACGCGTACTTCCCGCTCTTCATCCCGGAGAGCTTCCTCCGGCGCGAGGCAGAACATGTGGAGGGATTCGCTCCCGAGATGGCGGTCGTCACGCATGGCGGCGGCAAGGAGCTCGAGGAGCCGCTCGTGGTCCGCCCTACTTCGGAGACGATCATCTACGCCATGTTCGCGAAGTGGGTTCACAGCTATCGCGATCTCCCGCTCCTGATCAACCAGTGGGCCAACGTGGTTCGCTGGGAGATGCGCACGAGGCTCTTCCTTCGCACGCTGGAGTTCCTCTGGCAGGAGGGACATACCGCGCACGCCACGCACGATGAGGCCGAGGAGGAAGCGCGCCGCATGCTGGGAGTGTACCGCGACTTCATGGAAGGGTGGATGGCAATGCCGGTCGTCACCGGCCGGAAGACCGAGTCCGAGCGCTTCGCCGGGTCGCTGCGCACCTATTCGTGCGAGGCGATGATGCAGGACAACAAGGCGCTGCAGGCTGGCACATCGCACAATCTGGGTCAGAACTTCGCGCGTGCCTTCGACCTCACCTTCCAGACAGAGAGCGGAGGTACAGACTTCGCCTGGAATACGAGCTGGGGTGTGTCCACTCGCCTGGTGGGCGGTCTGGTGATGACGCACGGCGACGACAAGGGACTGCGCGTACCGCCGTTGCTGGCTCCCACAGAGGTGGTGGTGGTCCCAATCTGGCGCTCCGACGAGGACCGCGCGCGGGTGCTGGAGGCGGCCGATCGGATCAACGGCGCGCTCAGCGGTTGGGAGCGCCGCGACCCGAATCGATTCCGCGTGCACCTCGACACGCGCGACACCATGAAGCCCGGCGCCAAGTACTACGAGTGGGAGATGCGTGGCGTACCGGTGCGCATGGAGCTCGGTCCGCGTGACCTGGCCGCCAACCAGGCGGTGCTCGTGAGACGGGATACCGGTGAGAAGCGAAGCGTCAACCTCGACACCATCGGCGAGGACCTCAACACGATGCTCCAGAGCATCCAGAGCGACATGCTGGCCGCGGCGCGCGAGCGCCGCGAGCAGCACAGCGTTCGCGGTCCGATCAGCTACTCCGATTTCCGCGCACTCATGGAAGGAGAGGGTGCTTTCGTCTATGCCGGATGGTGTGGTGATCCGGAGTGCGAAGCGTCCATCAAGGAAGAGACCAAGGCCACCATCCGCGTCCTCCCGGACGAGGAATTCCAGTCGGATGAGCGACCGGCAACCTGCCTGCGATGCGGCCGGCAATCAACTGACGAGGCACTATGGGCGAAAGCGTACTGAGCGCCGGGTTCGTACGCGTGGATGGCGCGCTCGCGTGCGATGGCGTCTCACTGGAGACAATCGCGCACGCGGCCGGTACTCCAACATACGTGTACAGCGCGGAGCTCGTGCGCCAGCAATATGCCAGTCTCGCGCGGGCCCTCGCTCCGGTGCCACACCGGATCCATTACAGCGTCAAGGCCAATTCGAGCCTGGCTGTGCTCGCATTGCTGCGCTCCCTCGGCGCCGGAGTGGACATCGTATCGGGTGGCGAGTTATTCCGCGCGCTGCGCGCCGGCTTCGCTGGGCACGACATCGTCTTCAGTGGCGTGGGCAAGACGGAGCGTGAGCTCGCCGAGGCGATCGACGCCGGCGTGCTGCTCGTGAACGTGGAATCGGAGGGTGAGTTGCACGTGCTCGAGCGCGTAGCCGCTGGCAAGAACGCCGTCGTGCCAATCGCTCTGCGCATCAACCCAGAGGTAACTGTCGAGACGCCGCACCGCTATACGCGCACGGGCGAGCGTGGACTCAAGTTCGGGGTCCCGTACGCCCGAGCGCTGGAGATCGCGCGCCTTGCCGAGTCGCTGCCGCACATCCGGCTCGCCGGGCTCGACATGCACATCGGTTCGCAGGTATCGAGCCTCGATCCCTATCGGGACGGGATGCGGAAGCTCCTGGATCTGCTCGGGCGGTTGCGCGCTCTTCCAGGCGGCGCTCACGACATCCGGTACCTGGACATCGGCGGCGGG
>DATCXG010000051.1:0-3038 GCA_036565945.1 Gemmatimonadaceae bacterium | reverse complement strand
TTCCCCCTCCGGCGCGTTCACGCGCGCCGTCCGCCGAACGGCGCCCGCACCGCGAGAGCTAGTCCCCCGCCTCCAGCAGCGCCCCCTTCAAATACCCGGTCTCAGGGATCGTCATCACCTCCGGATGGTCCGACGGCTGTCCCGTGATCGCCCGCAGGATCACTCGACGTCCGCTGTCCGCCGCCGCCTCGCTCAACATCGCGAGAAAATCAGACTTGGGCACATGATACGAACAGCTCGCCGTGTACAGCATCCCGCCCGGCGAGAGCAACCGCATCGCCCGCAGGTTGATGTCCTTGTAGCCGCGCAACGCGCCCGTCACCGACGCGCGATTCTTCGCGAAGGCAGGAGGGTCCAGCACGATCGTGTCGTACCGCGCGCCCGCCTTCTCCTCCGCGCGCAGGAAGTCGAACGCGTCGGCGCGCAGACCCTGCACGTTCGCCAGCTTGTTGAGCGCCGCGTTCTCCGACACGCGCTCCAGCGCCGCCGCCGACGAGTCCACCGCCAGCACCGACTCCGCATGCCGCGCCAGGTGCAGCGCGAACGAGCCGTGATAGCTGAAGCAGTCGAGCGCTCGCCCGCGAGAGATGCGCGCCACCAGCGCGCGGTTGTCGCGTTGGTCGAGGAACGCCCCGGTCTTCTGCCCATCCCATGGTGCCGCGAGGTAGCGGACGCCGTGCTCCTCCACCTCGATCTCCCGCGGCACGTCGCCGAACAACAGCGTCACCTCACGCGGCAATCCTTCCTTGGCGCGCACCGGTACGTCGTTCCGAGCGAGAATCCCCGCCGGCGCGGCGAGCGCACACAGCGCGTCGACGATGACGTCGCGATAGTGTTCGAGCCCTGCACTCAGCAACTGCACGACGAGCCAGCGATCGTAGCGGTCGCAGATGAGAGACGGGCATCCGTCGGCCTCGCCATGCACGAGGCGATACGCGCTGGCCTGCTCGGCGATCGGCGCGCGGCGCGCGATGGCCCGCTCGATCGCTGCGCGCCACCAGTCGGCATCGATTGCGACATCGGCATCTCGGTCGAGCAGCCGAAGCGAGATCTCCGACATCGGACTCCAGAGCGCCTGGCCGAGCGCTTGCCCTCGGACATCGCGCACGGGAACGGCGCCCGCGGAGTTGGCGGGACGTCTGGCGACGTCGCTGCGATAGATCCATGGATGCCCCTGGGCCCAGCGGCGCGCGCCCTTCGGTGTGACGACGGCGTGATGCGACATGGTGAGCAAGCTATGAGGTGAGTGTCCGCGGATGGAAGCGTGCGGAGGCGATGCGGCATGAGTGGGGCTGTGCGCGAGCGGCGAAGCTGGTGCGATAGGCGCGGGAGTCCGCGTCGATGGCGCGAACGAGAGTCGAAGTCGGTTGACATGAAGCGCCAGGCGGATTACAATCAAAGGCTACCCAGCGAATCGTAGTGCTTTCGCTGGTCGCTGTTTGACAAGTGATGGACAGAGGAGATCGTGGGATGTGAATTCTCATCGAGCTCCGGGACAGCGTGCGTCCTCATATAGAGGAGTGTACGAGGTTCTGGATTTCGTGAGAGATTGCAACGCAAGATCAAGCGCGTGCTCGGCTTGGCGATCGAGTAGTGGTAGTCAAGCGAGCGAAGGCACGTGGGGGATGCCTCGGCACACGGAGGCGAGGAAGGCCGTGGTAAGCTGCGAGAAGCCAGGGGGAGCGGCACACACGCAATGAGCCCTGGATGGCCGAATGGGGAAACCCGGCCGCCTTTTCGGAGGCGGTCATCCCTGGGAGACCAGGGAGGCGAACCCGGGGAACTGAAACATCTCAGTACCCGGCGGGAAGAGAAATCAACCGAGATGCCCGGAGTAGCGGCGAGCGAAACGGGCCCGAGCCCAAACCGTTGTCCTGTGGGGCAGCGGGGTTGAAGGATCCACGGACGGTGTGCGGGAAGCCAGTCGAAGTCCCCTGGGATGGGGCGCCAGAGACGGTGAGAGCCCGGTAGGCGAAGGCGAGGACCGCACGCTAGTGGAGATCCTGAGTAGCGCCCGGCACGAGGAGCCGGGCGTGAAACTGGGGGGACCACCCTCCAAGGCTAAAGACTCCCGTGTGACCGATAGTGAACGAGTACCGTGAGGGACAGGTGAAAAGCACCCCGGTGTGGGGAGTGAAAGAGAGCCTGAAACCACGTGCCTACAAGCGGTCGGAGGCGGAGCATGGGCTTCGGTTCATGTTCGGCTGACGGCGTGCCTTTTGCATTATGATCCGGCGAGTCAGTGCTCACGAGCGAGGCTAAGCTGCTCTGCAGCGGAGCCGGAGCGAAAGCGAGTCCTGTAACGAGGGCGACGATGAGTTCGTGGGCCTGGACCCGAAGCCAGGGCGAGCTACCTATGGGCAGGGTGAAGCTCGGGTAACACCGAGTGGAGGCCCGAACCGGTGTGGGTTGAAAACCGCTCGGATGACCTGTGGGTAGGGGTGAAAGGCCAAACAAGCCTGGAGATAGCTGGTTCTCCCCGAAATCTATTGAGGTAGAGCCTCAGGTATCTCCCGCGGAGGTAGAGCGACCGGATGGGCGCGGGCGTGGGAGCCACGTACCAACCCCAACCGAACTCCGAATGCCGTGGGGAGTGAGCCTGGGAGGCAGTCGCTGAGCGATAATGTCCAGCGGCGAGAGGGAAAGAACCCAGAGCCACCGCTAAGGCCCCGAAGTGGCCGCTGAGTATAGCGAAGGATGTGTGCGTGCCGTGACAACTGGGAGGTTGGCTTAGAAGCAGCCATGCCTTGAAAGAGTGCGTAATAGCTCACCAGTCCAGCGCGCGCGCGCCGAGAATGGTCGGGATTAAGCGGCCCGCCGAAGCGTGGCCTTGACGCGTAAGCGTCAGGGGTAGGGGAGCGTTCGCCGTGCGAGGAAGCCCCGGTGGAAACCAGGGGTGGAGCGCGGCGAAGTGAGGATGCCGGAATGAGTACGCGCAAATCCACGTGAGAACCGTGGACACCGTAAGCCCAAGGGTTCCCGCGCCATGGCGATCAGCGCGGGGTGAGGCGGTCCCTCAGGCGAGGCCACAGCGGCGT
>DATCXG010000047.1:0-5368 GCA_036565945.1 Gemmatimonadaceae bacterium | reverse complement strand
AGCGGGTGCTCGGGAAGGTGGCTGGGAGCGGTCGCTGGTAGCCTCGGACGCGAAGCCAACCGACCGATGCGGCGCACGCCAGAGTCAGCGGGCTGTATCGTGTATTCTACATAGTATGCAAACGCACAGCCAGGATGCCAGCGCGCATCGTTTCGCCACTCGCCGCATCACTCGGAGCTACGGTCGTCAGCGCAGGCCTTGCGGCTTGCCGCAGCTGACCACCCTTGCTTCGTAGTCATCTGTCGCACAGAATCTGGCATGAGCGAACACATCCGTAGTACCGGCGCCCTCGGTATTTCTGCAACTCTCCTCTCCGCGACGATTCTCCTCGGTTCCTGTTCTCACGACTCCACCGCCCCGCCGCCGGTCGCGTATGCCTTGTCGATCGTGTCCGGGGCGGGCCAGAGCGATACCGTCGGTGCGGTGCTGGCGCTCCCGCTCGTCGTTCGCGTGGTGGATGCGGAAGGCCATCGAGGCGCCGGAATGGTCGTGGATTTCACTGCGAGCGCCGGGAGCGGAAGCCTCAGCGCCGACAGCGCCGTCACCGGCGCCGACGGACTCGCGCAGGTGCAGTGGACTCTGGGAACATCGGAAGGTGAAGCAGAAGTGGACGTCACCCTCCGTGGTACGGACGCGGCCGGCGTGACTTTCCTGGCGACGGCTACACCGCCGCGCTTGCACGCAGTGACCTTCTCGGCTGGCCTCGAGCACAACTGCGCAATCAACGCCACCCACGAGCTCTACTGCTGGGGGAGGAACGAGTACGGCCAGCTCGGAGACGGGACGGTTCAGGATCGCAACACTGCCGGCGCTGTCCCGACTCCGCTGCGCTTCGATCGCGTCGCGGCCGGAGGAGGACATACGTGCGCTATCACGACCGAGGGTGAGCTGTACTGCTGGGGACACAACTTCTGGGGTCAGATTGGCGATGGGAGCACGGTTACGCGGATGATCCCGGTGCACATAGAGCCTGAGCTGCACTTCGCCGACGTCGTTGCGGGCATCGAGACCACTTGCGCGCTTACCACCGCCGGAGCTGTCTACTGCTGGGGCTTCATGGACGGAACTCAGAGCACGACGTACTGGGATCCGGCCGATGTGTCGAGCGGCACGCTCTTCCGGTCGCTCGTTGCCGCAAGCTATCAAGTGTGTGGAATGGGAGTGGATGGCAACCCGTACTGCCTGATACCTACCTGGGTTTCCGGAGGGATATCGGGTGGTGACGGATACCTCTGGCGTCCGCAACCCGCGCCTTTATCGACATTCACCAGCTTCGCGGGCGGCCTCAATTTCATGTGCGGCCTCGACGCCGAAGGAGCTGCCTCGTGTTGGGGAAACAACGACTACGGCCAGCTCGGCACCGGCAACACCGACTCGGTGGCAGGAGCGGTCCCGGTGAGCGGTGGATACCTCTTCCACGGCCTGTTCTCGGGGTATGACTGGTCGTGCGGCGTAACGGCCGCCGGCCCGACGTATTGCTGGGGCCAGAACGCCTGGGGGGTACAGGGACCGGTCGGGAGTGACGGGGTGGAACCGACCCCGCACCAGCTACCGACCCCGGCGGGTATCACATTCACTGCGATGGAAGGGGGCTTCTATCACATGTGCGGTATCGGTTCCGACACGGAAGTCTACTGCTGGGGTGGCGGCTTCAATGGCCAGCTCGGAAACGGACACAGCGTCGCCGACTTCTACCATACTGAAACGCCGACGCCGGTAATCCGACGTTGAGAAGCGACGCCCTCGTTCGTCACTGGTTGCGTCGTTCGCTCGGTGCTCTCGTTCTCGCCGCGACAGCTTGCGGGCATGACTCCCCCACCAGTCCCCTCGCGCGCGCCGCGCGACTGGAACCGGTGTCGATTTCTCAGACGGGAATAGTCGGTACGCCGCTCTCCGCGCCGGTCTCGGTAAGGGTCACGGATGCGAGCGGCGACGCCGTCGGAGACGTCGCGGTGATGTGGGCACCCGCGGCGGGCTCCGTGTCCGCCTCGACCAGCCTGACCAATGCCGACGGGGTCGCCGAGATCCGCTGGACACTTGGCACCGTTGCCGGGGCCCAGCGGCTCTCCGCTTCGCTCGACGGCGCTCCAGACGTGTCGCCGGTGGAGCTGCAAGCAACCGCGATCGCCGGGCCCACTACGGGCCTGGTGATCACACCACAGACAATCACTCTGCAGCCTCGCGGCTCTGCCTCGTTCACCGCCGAAGTCGGACCTGACCAGTACGGCAATCCGGTGACGACCGAAGTCGTCTGGTCGACGAGCGACGATGTCAGCTCACCGATAACGGCGGACGGCATCGTGCGCGCTGGAAGAGCGGGGCACTCCGTCATCACTGCCGCTATCGGATCGGTCACCGCTCGGGCCAGCGTGGAGGTGAGCGTGCAATGGACGGCAATCGGCGCGGGCGGATCGCACAGCTGCGCGCTCGATGCGCTCGGCTACGCGTTCTGCTGGGGTGATAACAGCGTGGGCCAACTCGGCGTGTCAGGCATCGAGTACGATAGCGTCCCCACACCGGTGAGCGGGGCTCGGCGCTACGACTCGCTCGCGGTCGGGCAGGATCATGCATGCGGCCTCACGAGTGACCACGCGGCATACTGCTGGGGGTCTAATAGCTCCGGACAGCTCGGGATCGGTACGCTACAGAGCTCCCGAGTATACACTCCCACACGAGTCGTAGGCGGATACTCCTTTGCATCGCTCACATCCACCGGTGTACACACGTGCGGTCTGACGACCGAGGGCGATGCATATTGCTGGGGATGGGAGAGCGCGGGTGAGCTCGGGAATGGAAAGTCGGGCACCTTCGACAGCCAGCCGGCTCCGGTAGCGGTGCTTGGCGGGCTGAGATTCTCAGTGATGGCAGGGGGCACTTCGCACACATGCGCGATCACCTCCGCCGGCGAGCCTTACTGTTGGGGAAACGACTTCGAGGGCCAGGTCGGCGACAACAATAGCAGCGAGGGTTATCGCTCGACGCCAGTTGCCGTGTCCGGAGGATTGACCGCTACGAGCATAATCGCCGGCGGCTCGTACTCGTGCGCGATCGATGAAGCTGGACAGACATGGTGCTGGGGCACCAACGAGATGGGAGAGGTCGGCGACGGCAGCTTCCAGACGCGGCTGGCACCAGTCGCCATATCGCCCCCGTCGCCATTTGTCAGGCTTGCCCCGGGATACCGGCACGCGTGCGCGCTGGATTCGGCGGGCAGGGCGTACTGCTGGGGCTTCAACGCCACCGGCCAACTTGGCGAGGGGACCACGCTCCGCAAAGGATCACCGACGCCGGTTGCCACAGATGCGCGCTTCACGACGATCAGCGGAGGCGGCGGGCACACATGTGCGCTCACCGCGGAGGGAAGCGCTTACTGCTGGGGCGATAACCACATCGGCCAGCTCGGCATCGGGGCGTTCGCGATGCAGATGACTCCGGTTCGCATCGCCGCTCCCTGAGGCGAGGCTGTCTCGTTGAACGAACCGCTCAGCGCGGAATGCGTACACGTGGCCAGGGAGGCGCGCGGACGGGTGCAACGCGCCATCTTCCCGTGAGCGACTGATCTATTCCCTTGCACCGAGACGGTCCGACCGATGGCGATTTCACATCTAGCAACTCGAATCCTCGGCACCTGCGCATGCGCGTTCGGCCTCCTGGCGGCGTCGGCGTACGCGACGCCTCAACCGCTGCCCAACGACGTATCCCCGGCGCCGCCCGCGCGCCAAGCCGAGTCCGACCTCCCGCCGATCAGGCACGTTTTCGTGATCGTGCTGGAGAACAAGACCTTCGACAAGACCTTCGGCCCCAACTCCGAGGCGCCGTACCTCGCCGACACGATGGCCAGCGCCGGTGCGCTGCTCACGCAGTACTACGGGATCGGGCACTACAGCCTCGACAACTACATCGCGATGATCAGCGGCCAGGCTCCCAACCCGGCCACGCAGGCTGACTGCGGGAAGTTCGTCGACTTCGTCGAGACGGGTATGGCGGACGACGGCCAGGTGATCGGGAAAGGCTGCGTCTACCCCGCCCACGTGCCCACGATAGCCAACCAGCTCGAGCAGCACGGCCTCACCTGGCGCGCCTACATGGAAGACATGGGCAACGACCCGACGCGCGAGTCGGCCACTTGTGGACACGCGCGCATCGGGGAGGGCGACATGACCGAGGGTGCTCAGAAAGCCAGCGCCGGACACCCGCTCGACCAGTACGCGGCCAAGCACGACCCCTTCGTGTACTTTCACTCGGTCATCGACTCCGCGACCTGCGAGCATAACGTGGTACCGCTCACTCGACTCGAGGCCGACCTCGCCTCCGCGGACTCGACGCCCAACTACGTGTTCATCTCGCCGAACCTCTGCCGCGACGGACACGACTCGCACTGCGTGAGCGGCGAGCAGGGAGGACTGACCGCCGCGAACGGCTTCCTCCGTGAATGGGTGCCGATAATCCGCGATTCGCCCGCGTTCCGCGACGGCCTGCTGATAGTGACCTTCGACGAGGCCAGCTCGAGCGACGCGACCGCGTGCTGCGACGAGCAGCCGGGGCCGAACTCGAAGGCGCCCGGGATCCAGGGACCGGGTGGCGGCCGCATAGGCGCCGTGCTGATCTCGCCCTTCATCACGCCGGGCACTGTGTCTAACGTGCCGTACAATCACTACTCCATGCTGAGGAGCGTGGAGGATCTCTTCGGCCTCGAGCACATCGGCTACGCGGGACGAGATGGGCTGAAGCCCTTCGGCTCGGACGTCTACACGGCGAAGCCCGAGTGAGCGCCTCGCTCAGCGCTTCCTTCAGGCATCGTATCTCGGCGCCCACGGGCTCAGCGGTCGCGAATACTCCTCGGTCGGCAGGAAGCGCGGGTCGTGGTCGTCGCTCCATCGCACCCGCATCATCCCCGTTCTGTTCCCGGCCACCGACTCGGGCTCGAACGCGGCCGCCGAGTAGTAGAAGCCGCCCAGCCCTATGGAATGCACGAGTACCCGCTGCGGACTGAATCGCTCGGCGGTGGTAACCACTCGCAGATCACCGCACGACGGGTCGGGGTCCTCGTGGTTGATGGTGGGCGGCACGAGGCCGCGGCGGATGGCGAGACACGCCCCGCTCACCTGCAGCGCGGACGAGCCGGCGCCGTGTTGACCGAGCATCGACTTCTGCGACTGCACACGAACCTTGGGGAGCTCGTCCCCGAAGACCTCTCCCAGCGCGTTCCCCTCGAGCCGGTCGTAGAGCACCGACGACGACCCGTTGGCGTTCACCAGGTCCACCTCGCCGGGGCTCCAGCCCGCTTCTTTCATCGCTCCGCGCAGCGCTCGCACGCATGGGCGCGTGTCCAGATCCGGTTGGTCGTGGCTGTACTGGCGGTTCTGCC
>DATCXG010000030.1:0-4134 GCA_036565945.1 Gemmatimonadaceae bacterium | reverse complement strand
GGCGGGTGGTACGACCAGGGCCGCCGCTTCTGGTTCGTGTCGGAAGCGGATGGCTGGGCGCACCTCTACACCATGGCCGCCGGTGGCGGCGAGCCGCGGCAGCTCACGCACGGGCAGTGGGAGGTGGACGAGGTAACCCTCTCCGACGATAAGCGGTGGTTCTACCTCCAGGCGAGTGAGGTGTCGCCTTTCGAGCGGCACTTCTACCGAATGCCCGTGAGTGGTGGGACGATGGAGCGCCTGACGCGCGAGGCCGGCGGACACGACGTCACGGTCTCACCCGACGGCAAGCTCCTGGCGGATGTGTACTCGTACTCCAATCGCCCGCCCGAGCTGTTCGTCATGAACAACCGCGCCGGGGCAAAGCTGGCGCGCCTCACCATATCGCCTACCAGCGAGTGGCTCTCATTCCCGTGGATCGTTCCGGAGATCGTGATGATCCCCGCATCCGATGGCGTGAAGGTGCCGGCGCGCATCTACCGGCCCGCCGACATGAAGGCCCAACCCAACGGCGCGGCCGTGATCTTCGTCCACGGCGCCGGATACCTTCACAACGTGCACAACTACTGGTCGGACTACTCCCGTGAGTACATGTTCAACCAGTATCTGGCCTCGAAGGGGTATGTGGTAATCGACGCCGACTACCGCGGATCCGCCGGCTACGGCCGCGACTGGCGCGTGGCCATCTACCGTCACATGGGCGGCCGCGACCTGCAGGATGAGGTCGACGCCTCGCGCTATCTCCAGAAGGAATTCGGGATCCCTCCCGAGCGGGTGGGAATCTACGGGGGAAGCTACGGCGGCTTCATGACCCTCATGGCACTCTTCACGGAGCCCTCGCACTTCGGGGCCGGTGCCGCTCTGCGCTCCGTCACCGACTGGGCGCACTACAACCACTGGTACACGTCGCGCATCCTGAATCTCCCGCAGGCCGACACCCTCGCCTATCGTCAATCGTCGCCCATCTACTTCGCCGAAGGGCTGGAGGACCCGCTCCTCATGGCGCACGGCATGGTGGACAACAACGTGGAATTCCAGGACATCGTCCGACTCAGCCAGCGGCTGATCGAGCTTGGGAAGACCAGGTGGGATCTCGCGGCGTACCCTGTGGAGAGCCACGCATTCGCCCGTCCATCCTCATGGGCGGACGAATACAGGCGCATCTTCGAGCTGTTCGAGCGCGAGCTGCGACCGGCGCCGGCCACGACTGCGGGGGATAAGGCGGCGACCGGAAATCCGTGAGGCTTCGACAGTCCGCCAACGGGCTGACAGTGGTTGGGCGGGAAGCACGATCGGCTGCCGCCCAACCAACCCGACCTTATTTCGAGATCGCTATACCCCAGGGCGATTGGCCCACGGGAATCTTCTTCAGAACCTTGTTCGTAGCCGCATCGATCACGGATACGTCGCGGCCAGGGCCGTTGGCGGTGTAGAGCTTCTTTCCATCAGGAGTGATGCCGATTCCCCAGGGACGTGAGCCCACCTCGAAAGTGGAAACCACCGAGTCGGTGCCGGTAGCTATCACCGATACCGTCCCGCCGCGCCCGTTGGTGACGTACACGAACTTCCCGTCGGGCGAGATGGTCGAGCCCATCGGCTTCGCGCCCTCGCCCGGCACCCGGATGGTCTTGAGTACCTTGTGGCTCTGGGCGTCAACCACGGTAACGCTGTTCCCCAGCTCCCCGGGCACGTAGGCCTTCGCGCCATCGGGCGTGAAGATGACCGAACGAGGGCGCTCGCCAACCTCGATCGTCGCTACGGCTTTGTTCGAGCTCACGTCGATCACGGAGATGGAATGGTGCTCCTCGCTGGTCACCCACACCTCCTTGCCGTCAGGCCGGGTCTCCACTCCCTCGGGTTCACCGCCCACCTCGATCGTGGCGATGATCTTCCCGCTAGGAATATCCACTGCCGTGGCGGTGCCGGCATCCTCATTCGACACATAGACGGTCTGGCCGTTGCGCGCCAGATCGAAGCTCTCGGGGTCGTGACCTCCCTGTAGCCGCCGTACCTCCCTGGTGGAGAGGTTGACGATGGCAATTCCGTCCTTCGAACGGTCCGGCGGCGGAAGCGTGGACTCGTCCACACCCGGGCCTCCGCGGGGAGAACCGCTCACGGCCACGATCAGGCTGGAGCCGTCCGGGCTCAGCCGGATGCCTCGCGGGCGCTGTCCGGCGGAGAAGGTGGACACCACGCTGTCTGTGCGCGAGTCGATGACGATGATGCTGTCTCCCACTTCGTCGGAAACGTAGACAAGGCTTCCGGCACCGGCGGCAGATGTCGGCGCGGCAGTGCTGTCTCCCGCGCCCTGGCGCTCCTCGCCCGAACCGCACGCGGCCAGAGCACCGAGCCCAAGCACGCCCGCGATGACGGCACTCTGCCTCAGCCGCCCGTAATTCATGATGTAGTCCTCATGATTCGCCTCTCCCGGAATAGTGGTGAACGCGCAACGCCACTTTCCGTCGCGCGCCAGCCAGCCAGTCCTCCATGGCTGACTCCCGAATGGTAGCCGCCCCGCATCCGTCGGTCCCTCGCGGCCACCCCGAATGGTAACCCATGACCGCGGCACAGCTCCATCAGTTCAGCCCCATTCCCCAGCGCGCGAGAGCCGTGGGCAGACCGCCATAGCTGAGCAGCTCATCGTGGAAGGCCGCGAGTGAGAAACCGTTCCCGCGCTGGCGGCGCGCATCGTCGCGCAGTTTCAGGATGTCACGCCGACCCACCGCGTAGCAGAGCTGGTACGTGGGGTACGCGCAGTAGCGCGCCGCCTCCGCCGCGGCGACCGCTTCGGTGAAGCCCAACTCATCGCGCAGGGTGCGCGCCGCGTCGAGTACGCTCATCCCTTTCGTGTGGAGTTGCACATCGAGGATCACGCGCAGTGCTCTCCAGAGGAGGTGGTGCGCGTGGAACAGCCGCTCACCGGGCGTAGCGAGGAAGCCCTCTTCGGCCATGAGCGACTCGCAGTACAGCGCCCAACCCTCGCGCGTCACGGGAGTGGCCAGCACACGCCGCACCACGCGCGGCAGCGTGTTGCCCACAGCGATCTGCTGGTGGTGGCCCGGTATGCCCTCGTGCAGCACCGTGCTGGGACGCTCCGCATGGCACTCGAGCCGCCATGGCTCACCGGGCGCCGGAAGCGTGACGAAGAAGCGGCCGCACTGACGTTCCTCGAACGGACCCGGACCCTGGTACGCCGCCAGGGGGATTATCGTGCGAAGGAACGCTGGCGTCGCGACCACCTCGACCGGCGCATCGCTCACGCTCATGAGACCGCGCTCGACCGTGAAGTCGCGCGAGGCACACAGCGCGCTCTCGTACTGCTCCAGCACCGAACCCCGGTCCGGCACGTCTTCTCTCAGCCGCGCCAACAGGTCGCGCCAATCGCCGCCCGGCTCGATCTCCTGGGCGATCTTCTCCAGCTGCGCCCGGGCCTCGGCGCGCATCCGCTCCCCGTAGCGCAGAAGCTCATCCGCGTTCTCACGAATCATGTGCGCCGTGTGCAACTTGCGGTCGAAGAGATCGCGCCCGATGGCGAACTTGTCGCTCGCGTCCTCCTCCATCAGCGCCAGCGCGTCACCGAATTCGAGCAGGGCGTGCACTGCACCGGCACGCGCCTGGGCCAGCTCCGAGGGATCCACCGCGGAGAGGTCGACCGATGGATCGTCCAGCCCTTCACGCACCAGCGTCAATCCACCCGGCACCATCGAGCTCGCGAACGCGATCAACGTGTGCGCCGGCTGGGTGAGCACATCGGTAGCCTGACGCAGGAAATCCGGGAGCGCACGCAGTCGATCGAGGAGCGCCGCGGCTCGGCGCGGAGGGTCCTGCGCGTTCCGCGCCAGAAGCAGGTAGAGCCCGTTCAGCGCGTGCGAGAGATGAAACGCCGGGTTGAAGGCGAATGGCCGTTCGCGCTCCAGCACAAGGAGCCAGTGGCGGGCCTCGTGCAGGGCCGCCGTGCGATCGACCTCGTCGTCCAGAGAGTCGGACTCCACCTCCTCGAGCGCCGCGGTGTAGCTGCGCAGGGCCGCCGTATGCTCTCGCACAGATACGGCATCGTAGCGTGCGTACTCGCCTGCAAAATCATGAAGGCCGGCGTACGTAGCCTCCACCGGGTCGAGACGCCAGCGGAGGGCG
>DATCXG010000027.1:0-10877 GCA_036565945.1 Gemmatimonadaceae bacterium | reverse complement strand
GGCGGGTGTGCCCTCGCGCTTTCTGGCGGCACCACGCCGCGCGCCGTCTACGCCCGCCTCGCTGGTTGGGCAGGCATCCAGTGGCCGAGGGTAGACGTGTTCTTTGGCGACGAGCGCTGTGTGCCGCCGGACGCCGCCGCGAGCAACTACCGGATGGCCAGCGACGTGCTCCTCAGTCGCGTCCCGGTATCGCCCGATAGGATTCACCGCATGGAAGCTGAGCGTGCGGACATTGACGCGGCGGCGCGCGACTACGACCGTGGCCTGCCCGACCGGCTGGACGTCCTCCTCCTGGGCATGGGTGCCGATGGCCACACCGCCTCGCTCTTTCCCGATGCGCCAGCGCTCGACGAGCGACTCCGGCTCGTGGTATCCACCGTGAGCCCCGTACCGCCCGTTGGGCGCCTGACGATCACGCCCCCGGTCATCGCCAGCGCGCGACGCGTGGTCATGATAGTGACTGGCGCGGAGAAGGCACGGGCCGTCGAGCGCGTGTTCGAGGGAACGCTCGATCCGCGCGCCGTGCCCGCGCAGCTCGCTCTCGCCGGACACTGGTTCCTGGATCGCGGCGCTGCTTCGCTTCTGGGCACGGCGTACACATGAGGGTGCTGGCTGGCGACATAGGTGGCACCCACGCCCGCCTGGCCGTGGTCGATATTGACAAAGGGCACCTCAGGGTGGTGCGCATACGCAGCTATGACAGCGCCTCCTTCGCCGGACTCGTGCCCATCGTCCGCGATTTCATCGCTCGAGCGGACGACGAGAAGTTGGAGCGCGCTTGCTTCGGCATCGCCTGCCCGGTGAGTGATGGCGAGTGTGAAACGCCGAACCTGCCATGGAAGGTGAGCGTGCGGGAACTGGCTGTCGCGATAGATGTTCACGGCACGCGAGTCATCAACGACCTGCACGCGGCAGCCTTCGGCATCGCGCGTCTGGATCCGGAAGACCTGCTGACGCTGCAGGAGGGCCGGGCAGCCCGGCACGGCGTTATCGCTATCGTCGGCGCCGGGACGGGGCTGGGTCAGGCATTCCTGGTGTGGGATGGCGCCCGCTACCGTACACTCGCGTCAGAGGGCGGGCACGCGAGCTTCGCGCCGCGCAATGAGCTCGAATGGGGGCTGCAGCGCTCGATCTCCCTCCAGTTTGGCCATGTCTCGTGCGAGCGGGTGGTGTCGGGGCCGGGGCTCGTGAGCGCCTATGAATTCCTCGCCGCTCGGGATGGGACGAACGGAGATCCCCAGGTCCACGCCGAAGTGGCCGAAGAAGGCGCGCCCGCGGTCTCGCGGCATGCGCTTGGCAGAAGCGATGGTCTGTGCGTCGCCGCGCTGGACCTGTTCGTATCGGCCTACGGGGCGCATGCGGGGGATCTGGCGCTCGATGTGCTGGCCACGGGCGGCGTCTACGTAGTGGGCGGCATAGCCCCGGCCATCGCGGACAAGCTGCGGGATGGTATTTTCATGACTGCGTTCCGCGACAAGGGGCGCATGGAAGATCTTCTTGTCCGGATCCCGGTACACGTAGTGATGAACCCGAACGTCGGCTTACTCGGGGCCGCGGTCGCGGCCAGCGAGGACACTGATCGCCCGGACCACGCTGGCGCTGCCTAGCCAACTTTCAACGAAACACTCGGAGCACGCTGAGATGGCCGAAACGACCACCATGGCAGGAACGGAGCTTGACGAACTGTGCATCAACACCGTCCGCACGCTCTCGATGGACGCGGTACAGAAGGCCAACTCGGGGCACCCGGGCACGCCCATGGCGCTAGCGCCATTGGCGTACGTGCTCTGGACGAGGCACCTGCGCTACAACCCGGTCGACCCCAGGTGGCCCGATCGCGATCGCTTCGTGCTCTCGTGCGGCCACGCGTCCATGCTCCTCTACAGTGTGCTGCATCTCACTGGCTACGATCTGCCGCTGGAGCAGCTCGAGCAATTCCGCCAGTGGGAGAGTGCCACGCCTGGCCACCCGGAATATGGGTTCACGCCCGGAGTGGAAGTCACGACTGGGCCGCTCGGGCAAGGCATCGGCAACGCGGTGGGCATGGCCATCGCCGAGGCGCACCTGGCAGCTGAGTTCAACAGGGCTGGCGAACCGCCCGTGGTGGACCATCGCACGTACTTCATCGCGAGCGATGGGGACCTCATGGAGGGGATCTCGCACGAGGCCGCATCGCTGGCCGGCCACCTCGGCCTCGGCAAGCTGATGGGCTTCTACGACGACAACGGGATCACCATCGAGGGGAGTACCGACCTCGCTTACAGCGACGACGCGGCCGGCCGCTTTGCCGCTTACGGCTGGCACGTGGAGCGTGTGGACGACGCGAATGACCTCGATGCGCTCGACCGCGCGATCAAGCGCGCACACTCCGTCACGGATCGCCCCTCGCTGATCATAGCGCGCAGCCACATCGCCTTTGGCAGCCCGAACAAGCATGATACCGCCGATGCGCATGGCGCTCCGCTGGGGGAGCACGAGGTGCAGCTCACCAAGGAGAACCTCAGCTGGCCCTGGCCGGAGGAGCACTTCCACGTGCCCGGTGAGGCACTGAAGGTGTGGCGCGATGCCGGTGCACGCGGCGATGGCCTCCAGTCCGAATGGCGGGCGCGCTTGGCGGAGTACACCGAGAATCACCCGGACGAGGCACGCGAGCTGGAGCGCCGCTGGAAGGGAGAGTTGCCAGCCGACTGGCGTGGCGCCCTGCCGAGCTTCGAGCCCAGCGCCAAGGGCCTCGCCACGCGCGCGGCCTCCGCGAAGGTGCTCAACGCGCTCGCTTCCAGGATACCAGAGCTCATGGGTGGCTCGGCCGACCTCGCACCATCCACCAAGACGCTGCTCGACGTGAGCGGCGACTTCGAGCGCGAGAACCATGCTGGCCGCAACATGCACTTCGGCATCCGTGAGCACGCCATGGGTGCCGTGATGAACGGGATGGCGCTCCACGGTGGGATCATCCCATACGGTGCGACATTCCTCATCTTCTCCGATTACATGCGTCCGCCCATGCGCCTCGCGTCGCTCATGCGGCAGCACGTGATCTACGTATTCACTCACGATTCCATAGGGCTGGGAGAGGACGGGCCGACGCATCAGCCCATCGAGCAACTCACTGCGCTGCGTGCCATCCCCGGCTTCACTCTCTTCCGCCCGGCGGATGCCAACGAGACGGCGCAGGCCTGGGTGGCCGCTCTCGAGATGCGCGATGCCCCTGTGGCGCTCGTACTCACCAGACAGGATGTGCCCACTTTCGACCGCGGCAAGCTTGCGCCGGCTACCGGCCTGGCGCGAGGAGGGTATGTCCTGTCGGACGCCGGCGCGGAGAAGCCGGATGTCGTGCTCATGGCGAGTGGATCGGAGGTTCACATCGTACTTCGCGCTCAGGAGCTGCTGAGCGAGCTGAAGATCGCCTCGCGTGTGGTCAGCATGCCGAGCATCGAGCGATTCGAGGCGCAGCCGCGCGAATATCGCGAGTCGGTGATCCCATCCTCGGTGCCGCAGCGGATAGCCATGGAGGCGGCAGCGCCGATGTCCTGGTTCCGACTGGTGGGGGACGCGGGCGAGGTGATAGCTCTCGATCGATTCGGAGCGTCGGCGCCCTACGAGCGTATCTACCAGGAGCTTGGCCTCACCGCTGAGCACGTGGTGGAGCGCGCGCGGTCGATGCTGGGCCGCTGATCTCTCGGGCGGCTCTGACCCATTGACCGCCGGCCTTCACCTTCACGGAGATCTTCATGCAACTCGGGATGATCGGCATCGGCAGGATGGGTGGGAACATGACGCGGCGACTGCTGCGGGCCGGTCACGAGGTTGTTGTCTACGACCGTGACGCCGGTGCGGTGCGTGAATTGTCGGAGGAGGGGGCCGGGGCGGGGGTGGCGAGGGTAGCGACCCCTGCTCGGGACATCGAGGATCTCTGTGGGCAACTCTCCGCGCCCCGCGTGGTGTGGCTCATGGTGCCAGCCGGCGCGCCGGTGGACGAGACAATCGCGACACTTCTTCCGCATCTCCAGCCTGGCGACGTGATAGTCGATGGAGGCAACTCCAACTTCCACGACACGCTGCGGCGCGATGCCGCACTCCGAGCGGAGGGCATCGAGTTCGTGGATGCCGGAACGAGCGGAGGCGTCTGGGGGTTGGAACTGGGCTATTGCCTGATGGTGGGGGGCGACGACGCGGCCGTGGCGTTGTGCGAGCCGATATTCCGGTCGCTGGCCCCCGAGGACGGCTACGCACACGTGGGCCCAACTGGCGCGGGGCACTACGTGAAGATGGTGCACAATGGCATCGAATACGGGATGCTGCAGGCATACGCCGAGGGCTACGAGATCCTTCACTCCTCGCGGCAGTTCGATCTCGACCTCCACCGTGTGGCGGCGGTCTGGAACCACGGAAGCGTGGTGCGTTCATGGCTCAACGAGCTGGCGGAGCGCGCGTTCGCGTGTGATGCCACGCTCTCCGACCTGCGAGGCTACGTGGAGGATTCCGGCGAGGGGCGCTGGACGGTGCAGGAGGCAATCGATATCGATGTGCCAGCGCCGGTGATCACTCTTTCTCTTCTAGCGCGACTCCGCTCGCGCCAGCCCGAATCGTTCGGGGCAAAGGTGATCGCGGCTCTACGACACGAGTTCGGCGGGCACGCGGTCAAGGAGAAGTGAGCGTGGCCACAGAAGCCATCACCGTGCCGTGCGAGGTTGCGGCGGAGCGTCCGGTGGCGACGGGTCTCCGCGGGTCGGGACCGTGCACGGTGATCATCATGGGCGCCGGTGGGGACCTCACAAGCCGCAAGCTGATGCCTGCCCTCGCGCATCTGGGGCACGATGGACTGCTCGACCGTACTGTGTCAGTCATCGGAGTTGGCCACCAGAGGATCAGCGATGCGGCGTTCCGCGAGTCGATGGCCGCTGCCATCAAGGGCTCCACGGAAACCGGTGAGGCCACCGAGGAATCGTTCCGGAAATTCCTCGGCAGACTGCACTACGTATGGGGCGACCTGCGCGCGGCCGATACCTACCACCGCATGGCGAACCGCCTGGAAGAGATCGAAGGTGAGCACGTCGCCGAGCGCGGTCGGCTCTTCTACTTTGCCATCCCGCCGAGTCTCTATCCGGACGTGATACGCCATCTCTCGGCCAGCGGCCTCGCACCGCGGTCGAGTGAGGCCAGCTCCGCCTGGGTGCGACTCGTGATCGAGAAGCCGTTCGGTCACGACCTGGCCAGTGCACGGGCTCTCAACACTCTCGTACGTGGCGTCTTCTCGGAGCGGCAGGTGTACCGCATCGACCACTACCTGGGGAAGGAGACCGTTCAGAACCTCCTCGTGCTCCGCTTCGCCAATTCCATCTTCGAGCCAGTGTGGAACAGGGAGCATGTGCACCACGTGCAGATCACAGCGGCTGAAACGGTAGGTGTCGAGCACCGGGCTTCCTACTACGAAGAGGCTGGCGTACTGCGCGACATGTTTCAGAATCATCTTCTTCAGCTCCTCGCTCTGACCACCATGGAACCGCCGAGCTCCTTCGAGGCCGACGCGGTCCGCGACGAGAAGGTGAAGGCGCTGCGGTCCATCCGTCCCATGACGGCGATGGAGGCGCGTGCGGCATCGGTGGTGGGGCAGTATGGAGCGGGCCGGGTGGCGGGAGAGCCGGTACCCGGCTATCGCGAGGAGCCGAAGGTGGCTCCTGACTCGTGCGTACCTACCTATGCCGCGCTACGCCTGATGATCGACAACTGGCGCTGGGAGGGAGTTCCATTCTTTCTGCGCTCGGGGAAGCGCATGGCGAAGCGCGCCACCGAGATCGCCGTGCAGTTCCGGCGTCCGCCACACCTGCTCTTCCCCACGTCTGATGGAAATCGGATGGCTCCGAATGTACTTGCCATCCGCGTGCAGCCCGAGGAAGGGATCTCGCTGAGTTTCGAGGTGAAGGTGCCGGGTGTGGAGGTGCAGATGACCCCCGTACGGATGGTATTTTCGTACTCCGATGCATTCGGCCCCAGCACCCACTCGGCGTACGAGACACTTCTACTGGATGCCATGCAGGGCGATGCCACACTGTTCGCGCGCGGCGATCAGGTGGAGACGGCATGGCGCGTGATCGATCCGGTTGCCGCGGCGTGGGCCGATGGAGTACCGGCTGACATCCCGAACTACGAGGCGGGCTCGTGGGGGCCTGAAGCCGCCGATGACCTTCTGGCACGTGATGATACGAAATGGCGAGTACCGTGAGCGACCGACTGATTGAGGAGAAACGCGCGGCCGCAGTGAAGGCCGTGAATCTCATTGCCTCGGGAATGGTAGTTGGACTTGGCAGTGGGTCGACTGCGGCGATGGCCATCGAGGAGCTGGGACGCCGGATGGCCACGGGCGAGTTGCGCGACATATGTGGCATACCCACCTCCAATGCCTCACACCGGTTGGCTCTGGAGCATGGCATACCTCTCGTGGACCTGGAGAGCCACCCCGTGGTGGATCTCACCATCGACGGTGCCGACGAGATCGACCCCGTTCGGCGAGTGCTGAAGGGTGCGGGCGGCGCACTGCTACGCGAGAAGATCGTCGCGACGCGCTCGACGCGCTGGGTGATAATCGCCGATTCCACGAAAGTCGTGAACCTCATTGGCAGTCGCTATCCGGTGCCCGTGGAGGTTGTGAAGTTCGGCTGGGCTGGGCATGCTGAGGCGCTGATGGCCATGGGTGCGGACGCTGTACGGCGCGTGGAAGGTGCCAGCGCTCCCTACATCACGGATGAGGGGCATTACATCATCGATGCCCGATTCCCGCGAGGTATCGAGGACCCAGAACGACTGGCGCGCGAGCTTCGCGACCGCCCGGGCGTCGTGGAGACGGGGCTCTTCCTGGATCTGAACCCCGAAGTGATAGTGGGTAGCGCGGCACTGGATTGATCGCCCCGCGGTGGGGCCGGACTATCTTTAACTGCCGGGCGTCGCCGGTTTACGAGAGCAACGCCGGTGACGTCATCTGCCTGGTGAGTATCACGCTGGAGTAGCACATGGACACGATGGCGAACTGCCCACTAGCGGGTATCCTGGCCCGGCACCTCCGCGCCGCGCGCTCCGAGCTCACCGCGCGCTGGCTCGACCGAATAAGTGAGCGTGTCGCGATCAACCAGGATCGCATCTTTCCCACCGATGATCTTCTGGACCACGTTCCGCGCCTGATCGAAGGTGTGGCCGACTACATGGAGAACCCGGCGCGAGCGGTGGCGGCCGATACGGACGTGATCTCCAAGGCGCGCGACCTGGGCGCACTCCGTCACCAGCAGGGATTCGACGAGTTCGAGATCCTCAAGGAGTATGAGATCTTCGGCGGAATTCTGTTCGCCTTCCTCACGCGGACGGCTGCCGAGATTGAGCCGCACTGCTCGGCGAGTGAGATGGGAGTGTGTGCGCATCGGCTCTTCCAGGCCGTCAACCTCATTCAGCAGGCCACGGCTACCCAGTATCTGCAGTTGATGAAGCAACGGCTCAGCGAGCGAGAGGACCGGCTGCGCTCATTCAATCGCGCGCTCACGCACGAGCTCCGCAGCCGGGTTGGCACTATCTCCGGGGCGGCGCAGCTGCTCGAGATGCCCAATCTCTCGGAATCCAAGCGGCGCGAGATGGGGTCCATCATAGTCCGCAATGCCACTGGTATGCGCGTGGTGCTGGATGATCTGCTCGGATTGACTCGGGTGGACGACGATACTCGCCAGCAGCGGAACGTGCGCCTGCCAGGTGCAGCTGCCGAGGTGTACCGCCACCTGCGCGATGCCGCCGCTGCAGCCGGCGTCGAGATCCGGATTGCCGACGACTTGCCGGACGTCGAGGTCAATGCCGCCGCTGTGGAGCTCTGCCTTGTCAACCTGGTATCGAACGCCATCAAATACGCCGACCCAGCCAAGACCGAGCGTATCGCGGAAGTGCGCGGATACGTGCTGATGAGCGTCGCCGACAGGCCGAGCGAGGTGGTAGTGGAAGTGCGCGACAACGGACTCGGTGTTCCAGTCGCGATGCGCGGCAATCTCTTCGATCGTTTCGTTCGTGCGCATACCGACCGTGCCCCCGGGGTGGAAGGACTCGGCCTGGGCTTGAGCATCGTGCGTGAGACTGTCGATGGCCTGGGCGGCAGGGTGTGGGCGGAATTCCCCGGGGCTGGGGAGGGGAATGGGGAAGGGGGGGGATCTGTCTTCTCGTTTGCGATCCCATGCCGTCGCACGGCGGATGCTTCGGCGCTCGGGCCTGACGTCAACATGCGGAACGAACCCGAAGATAACCCGTCCTGGCGCGTCCAGTCGGGCGAAGGGAACGCCTGACCTTGTCGAGCAAGATGTCGTGCTCTGGCGTGTCCAGGGTGACGCGCCGTGTATTCAGCTTTGTAACGCAAAGTACTTGACAGACATCTGAGCGCGGCTTATCCTGCTGCCCATGTTTTCCACGCGAGCGGTACCTGTGGACACGCCCGAGTCGCCAGCGCTGCACGTCAGAGCCATGGACGATCTGCGCTTCATTAGGCGGACCATGGAGAGTGCCTCGTCATTCACCGCCGTGTCAGGGTGGGGGCAGGTGGTGGTCGGCCTGAGCGCGATTGGGGCCGGACTACTGGCGATGAGGCAGCCCACCATGGGACGTTGGCTCACGGTATGGCTCGCCGAGGCTGGGCTGTCTGTACTCATCGGCCTCGTCACTTCCGCCTGGAAGGCGCGTGCGGCCAAGCTTCCGGTACTCAACGGGCCGCTGCGCAAATTCGTACTCGGCTTCGCGCCGCCGGTGGTCGTGGGGTTCATCATCACCCTGGCACATGGCAGACTCGGCATATCGGAGGCGCTGCCGGGGCTCTGGCTCATGCTCTACGGCGCAGCTGTGATGACAGGGGGCGTGTTCTCTGTCCGCGTGGTGCCGGTGATGGGAGCCTGCTTCATGCTCATCGGTGCCACGACGCTCTTCGTGGACCCCGCCTGGAGCTCCTGGCTCCTCATTGCCGGTTTCGGCGGGCTGCACGTGATCTTCGGCGTTCTGATAGCAAGGAGGTACGGTGGCTAACTCGGGGGCGGCTCACAAGCGCCGCGCGGAGACAGGCGAGACCGTGAAGGGCGGGCTGAAACCGATTCGTGGGCGCGCGGGTCCTCAGGAGTCGCGCGAGCTCGACACGCTCATCCATCACCGGATGCGTCTCGGAATCGTCAGCGCGCTGGCCGCCAATGATTCCCTCACGTTCAACGAACTGAAGTCCCTCATGCGCACCACCGACGGCAACCTGAGTGTGCATGCTCGTAAACTCGAGGATGCCAGCTACGTGGTGTGCACGAAGCGCTTCGAGGGCCGCCGGCCCAGGACCGAGTTCCGCCTGACCGCCGCGGGCCTCAGTGCTCTACAGCGCTATCTGGACCACATGGAAGCGCTCATCCACGTCACGCGCGATACGCTCGGTCGCTGACCGCGCTCTCTATTCTCTCTCCCGACTTTATGGAATCGAGTCCTTTGCGCGAGGGCGTGGCCGGAACTGCGCTCCACGTCGCCATCATCATGGACGGCAACGGGCGCTGGGCAGTCGCACGAGGGATGCCGCGCGCCGCCGGGCACCACAGGGGCGCCGAAACCGTGCGCCGCGTGGTCGAGGCAGCGCCCGGGCTCGGCGTGGGTACCCTCACGCTCTATGCCTTCAGCTCAGACAACTGGCGGCGGCCACCGCGCGAGGTGGCTGCCCTCATGCGCCTCTTCCGCTCATACCTGCGCACGGAGGTCAGGCGGCTCGCCGAGAGCGGAGTGCGCCTCGGCGTGATAGGCCGACGCGACAGGCTCCCGCTCGCGCTCCGCACGGCGATCGAGGACGCGGAGCGCGCTACCGCCGGTGGCACCGAGTTGCACCTCCGGCTAGCCATCGACTACTCGGCTCGCGACGCTATAGCGCGCGCCGCGGCACTGGCTCGCGCTGATGGTGAGATGACGGGAGAGATGACGCGCGAGCAGTTCGCGGAGCTCCTCGGCAGAGCCTACGCGCCTGACGTCGATGCGCTCGCGCCGGATGTGGACCTTCTGGTGCGCACTGGCGGGGAGAGGCGACTGAGCGATTTCCTCCTCTGGGAGTGCGCTTACGCCGAGTTGCACTTCACCGACTGCATGTGGCCCGACTTCGGCGCGGCGGAACTTGCTGCCGCCGTCAACGACTTCTATTCGCGCGAGCGTCGCTTCGGAGCACTCGCCGCGGCCACCGGTTGATCACCGGGCGAACTTCTCCTTCCCGCGCAGCGATGTAGATTCACAGATCAACCTCATCCCGCGCGATGCTACTATGGGCACAGTTGTACATCCTCCAGCTACAATCGAAGGCTGGTACGTCCTCCACCAGTTCTTCTCGATCCCGCGCAACGCGGCCGCCAATGCTTCAGAGCGCGCCCAGGCGCGAACCACGCTCGAGGAGCTGGCATGTGGGTCGGGCGGCGGCTGGACCGCAGTAGCACCGATATTCGGCTCCCGCGCCGACGTCCTGGTGATGCACTTCCGTCCCACGTTGGATGAGATAGGAGCAGCCGAGCGCCGCCTCCGGAACGACCCGTTCTTCGGTCGTCTGACCACCGTGTACAGCTTCCTCAGCGTGACCGAGGCGGGGCTCTACCACGTTACCGCGCAGCTCGTGAAGGACGCGGCCGAGCGTGGCGGGGAGGTAGGCGATGCGGAGTACGAGAGACAGTTGGCAGATCGAATCCGCACGGAGTCGGCCACGGCCCACACTCAGCGCCGTCTCTATCCGCAGCTTCCAGCCGACATGCCCTACGTCTGCTTCTACCCCATGTCCAAGCGGCGCCAGGTGGGTCAGAACTGGTATTCGCTCACGCTCGAGGAGCGCAACCGGCTGATGTACTCGCACGGCCTCATCGGCCGCC
>DATCXG010000012.1:0-5261 GCA_036565945.1 Gemmatimonadaceae bacterium | reverse complement strand
GGCGGGTTCTGCTACTTCAACAACGCCGCCGTAGCCGCCAACGTGTTGAGCGCGGATGGGAAGGTGGCTGTGCTGGACATCGACTTCCACCATGGGAACGGCACTCAGGAGATCTTCTACGATCGCTCCGATGTCCTCACGGTATCGATCCATGGTGACCCGAGCTATGCCTACCCGTACTTCGCCGGCTTCGCCGACGAGTGCGGAGAGGGCGCCGGCACTGGCTTCAATCACAACTTCCCGCTCGCCGAGAACGTCACCGACGACGAATATCTGCCCGTGCTCGCGCAGGCACTCGAGCGCATCGAGTCCTTCGCGCCACGCTACCTGGTGCTGTCGGTCGGACTCGACATCGCCAAGGGCGACCCCACTGGCGCCTGGGCTATCACGACCGATGGCTTCGAGCGCATCGCCGGTGCCATCGCCGAGCTGGGGCTGCCCATGCTCGTGGTACAGGAAGGCGGCTACGACACCCGGGTGATCGGCCGCAACGCCCGCGCCTTCCTCTCCGGCCTGCAGCGCGTGATCTACAACCGCGGAACAACGGGGGAACTACGGGCTTCAGGGTTCAGGGTTCAGGGTTCAGGTACTGCAGAGATCAGGAAGCAGGGACCTTGACTGCGAGGGATCAGGAAGCAGGGATCAGGGGGAACTACGGGGTTCATGGGGCAGGGTTCAAGGTTCAGGGAACTGCTCGCAGAGTCGAGATCTCTACCCCGAGGTAGTTCCTGATCCCTGCTTCCTGATCCCTGTAGTTCCTGCCCCCTGAACCCTGAACCCTGCCCCCCGTAGTTCAGTTGGCGCACGGCGGGGATTTGCATATCTTCTCGCGCATGACATCCGTCCGCGCCAGACTGTCGGTGATGATGTTCCTCGAGTATTTCGTGTGGGGAGCATGGTTCGTCACCATGGGCACATATCTGGGTACGACGCTCGAGTTCGACGGTACTCAGATAGGCTTCGCTTACGGGGCTACCGCGATTGCCGCCATGATCTCCCCATTCTTCGTGGGGATGATCGCCGATCGCTTCTTCGCCACCGAGCGCATTCTCGCTCTGCTGCACGTCGTGGGCGGCGTGGTGCTGTACTACGCATCCACGCTGGACACCTTCGCGTCGTTCTACCCGGTACTGATCGTGTACGCGCTGTGCTACATGCCCACGCTGGCTCTCGTCAACTCCATCTCCTTCGACAACATGAAGGATTCGGCGCGCGAGTTCCCGGCCATACGGGTGATGGGGACGATAGGATGGATCGTGGCGGGCATTCTAATTGGCCGCCTGCAACTCGAACCCACGGCGGTACCGCTGCGCATCGCCGCCGGCGCCTCGATCGTGCTGGGGTTGTTCTCACTCCTCCTCCCCCACACTCCGCCGCACGCGGCCGGCCAGAAGTTGAGCGCGCGCGACATCCTCGGTCTCGATGCGCTCGCGCTTCTGCGCGATCGCTCCTTCGCGATCTTCATCCTCGGCTCCTTCCTGCTCTGCATCCCACTCCAGTTCTACTACACCTTCACCAATCCCTTTCTGAACGAGATCGGGATGCAGGAAGCGGCGACCAAGATGACTCTGGGGCAGGCCTCCGAGTTGGGCTTCATGCTCTTGCTGGGTTGGTTCCTCGTACGGATGGGTGTGAAGCGCATCCTCCTCATTGGGATGGCGGCGTGGGCGCTGCGTTACCTGTTCTTCGCCTACGGTGATGCAGGGTCGCTGGTCTGGATGCTCTACGCCGGGATCCTGCTCCACGGCGTCTGTTACGATTTCTTCTTCGTCACCGGGCAGATCTACGTCGATCAGCGCGCTGATGTGAAGATCCGCGCCGCCGCGCAGGGCTTCCTCGCTCTCATCACGCAGGGCGCTGGATTGTTCATCGGATCGCTGCTCTCGGGGCCGGTGGTCGATGCTTATCGCACGAGCGTTGGCCACGACTGGCGCGCCATCTGGCTGGTGCCGGCCGTGGGTGCGCTCGCTATCCTGCTCATCTTCGCCGCGCTATTCCGTCCGGCCCGCGTGGTGCCCGACCCGGCGCTGGCTGCTGCAGCCCACGCGGCGTGAGGGCCGGGAACATCCGCGCACCCCGGATAACACATCTACGCATCCTGGATAACATCCGCGCGCCATGGGTCAGGAGATATCATGATTTACAGCAGCACGATGCAGCACCCTCTGGATGGCTTCCGCGCCGTTGCACGGGCGTCCTGCACTGCGCCAGCGGGGGGCGGTAGAGTTCGGCCGCGATCCCTCGTGGGCTGGCGCGCTATCACGACGGTATTCGCTATCAGCCTGATCGCCACTTCCGCTCGGGCCCAGGCCGATGGCTCCACGGCATCTGACTATCCGCCAGACATCGCATCGCTGGCCAGGGCCACTCAGAGTGAGATGCGGAACGCGGTGGAGCGGTTCACCAGCGACCAGCGCGTGCTGCTGCGACGTTACCGGGTAGCGTATTCGCCAGCGCGCCGCGCTCAGACGGACGCCTTCTACGCGGCGTGGCTCCGCCGGTTGGACGCCACCAACTTCGACTCGCTCAGCGAGGAGGGGAAGGTCGACTACATCCTCCTGGCGAACCGGCTTCGTCACGAGCAACAGGAGAACAGTCGCGACGCCAAGGTGCTGGCCGATGTGGCGCCGCTCGTGGGCTTCGCCGATAGCATCATGCGGCTGGACGAGTCGCGCCGTCGCTTCGAGACGATCGACCCCACTGCCGCGGCCAGGACTCTCGCGCGACTAGTGGAACAGGTAGACAGCACTCGCAAGCTGGTGGAGGCGGGTGCGAGGTCGGACACCGGGAAGGCGGCGCTGAGGCCATCGAAGATCGTTGCCTATCGCGCCGCCGCGATTATCACGTCGCTGCAGGGGACGCTGGGAACGTGGTTCAGGTATTACGACGGCTATGACCCCATGTTCACCTGGTGGGCCAGGGCTCCGTACGCCGCGGCCGACTCGGCGCTCGGCGCCTATGTGACGGTGCTGCGTGAGAAGGTGGTCGGGGTGAAGAAGGGCGAGGACGAACCGATCGTCGGCCTCCCCATCGGGCGCGACGCGGTCATGCAGGACATCGCTCACGAGATGATCCCCTACACGCCGGAGGAGTTGATCGCCATTGCCCGCCGCGACCTCGCCTGGAGCCTCTCGGAGATGAAGAAGGCTTCGCGCGAGATGGGCTACGGTGACGACTGGAAGGCGGCACTCGAGAAGGTGAAGACCGCGTACGTGCCGCCCGGTCGGCAGCGCGACCTGGTGCGTGACATGGAACGCGAGGCGTACGACTATGTGACGAAGAACGACCTTGTCACGGTTCCGCCGCTCGCGCAGGAAGTGTGGCGGATGGAGATGATATCGGCCGAGCGGCAGAAGGTTTCCCCATTCTTTCTTGGTGGGGAGACGATGCAGGTGTCGTATCCCACGGAGACCATGTCCGATGCGGAGAAGTTGATGAGCATGCGCGGGAACAACCGGCACTTCTCACGCGCCACTGTCTTCCACGAGCTGATACCTGGACATCACCTCCAGGGCTTCATGACCGAGCGCTACTACCCGTACCGGGACGCGTTCGGTACTCCCTTCTGGGTCGAGGGGAACGCTTTCTACTGGGAGACGCTGCTCTGGGACAAGGGATTCACGAGCACGCCCGAGGACAGGGTTGGCGCGCTGTTCTGGCGTATGCACCGCGCTGCGCGGATAATCTTCTCGCTCGGCTTCCACCTGGGCGAGATGACTCCGCAGCAGTGCATCGATTTCCTCGTGGACAGCATCGGCCACGAGCGTGCCAACGCGACTGCCGAGGTGCGCCGGTCGTTCAATGGCAGTTATTCGCCGCTCTATCAGGTGGCGTACATGATGGGCGGACTACAGTTCCGCGCCCTGCACCACGAGCTGGTGGACTCCGGCAAGATGACGGACCGCCAGTTCCACGACGCCATCCTTCAGGGCGGCGAGATGCCGGTCGAGATGGTGCGCGCGCGGCTCACCCACCAGGAGCTCACGCGTGATTATCGAGCGCACTGGAAATTCGCCACCGAGATCCCGCCATCGAAGCCGTTCTGACTGGGGGTGCGGGAACTGCTGAACTGCTTACCTGCAGCACAGAGAACTGCGGGGAACGGCAAGAGAGACTGCAGTTCCCTGAACCCGTATTTCACCTCGCCACGGCCGGGACGAACCTGTCGAGGCCTCGGGGAGGGAAGGGGAGGGTGCGGCCCTGCTCGGCGCTCATGTAGGCGGTCATGAGGATCTTTACTACCTCGAGGCCGTCGTCGAAGGTGAGCGCGGGGGGGACGAGACCGAGGAAGGCGCGAACGAAGTGGCGATCCTCGGCCTCGTAGCCGTAGGCGGCCGCCTCGTCCGCTACAACGGGCATGAGACCCATCTCGGCGTTCTGTTTTTCCACGAGGTCCTCGCCCGACCTTCCCTTCACCTCGCGGCTGAAGAAGAGCTTCAGGCCGCTGTCGAGCGTGTTCCACGACATCGAGTACTCAGGGCCAAGCAGCTCGGCGGATAGACGGAGCCCTGCGCCCACGAATGCCCAGGACGTGGATGCCTCGCCCAGGACGCGCATGCCGCTCTCGTCCTCGAACTCGATCAGGACGCTCGCGAAATCCTCGACTGGGTGGTTCACGTAGTCCACCGCCTTGCCCATCGTGCGCGCGAGCTTCTTCGCGTATGCGGGCCGGGTCCATTTGAGGCTCGCAATATGGCCGGTGATCTTCACCGGGCGGAGCGACGAGTGGGGCGCGCCAGGTTCGGTGAGCAGGTGGCGGACGACCAGGGCGGAATGACACATCATGTCGTTGAGGACGCCCCCGCCCTGTAGTGCACCCTGCCAGAACCAGGGCATGTGCGGCCCGCTGTGCTCCTCCGCGGCGCGCGCGAGATACGGCCTCCCGGTGAGCTTGGCCCCTCGGGCCCAGATGATTGCTCGACCATGCTCCACCTGCGGCGCGAATACCTGGTTCTCGAGGTAGCCGGTCATGCAGCCGGTGCGCCTCGCCAGCGCCACGACCTGCTTAGCCTCAGCCACGTTGCGCGCGAGCGGCTTCTCACAGGCGATGCCCACGAGCGACCCTCGTCCGGCCTCCATCGCGCACACTATCTCCTCCATGTTCTCGATGCGCGTGTGGTTCGGGCCGCACAGCCAGATGGCCTGGATCGCTGGATCGGCTACCATGTCACCGATCGATCGGAATGCCTTTGCCTCGCCAACTCCGAGCCGCCGTGCGAGCACTGCGGCCTCCCTGGCGTGCCTGGAGTTCGGGCTCCAGA
>DATCXG010000640.1:0-4759 GCA_036565945.1 Gemmatimonadaceae bacterium | reverse complement strand
AGAAGGTGCGTCGCGAACGAGTGGCGGAAGGTGTGGCAACTCGCTCGCTTCGTGATGCCCGCACGATTGGCCGCCGTACGCACGGCCCTCTGCATCACGGACTCATGTAGGTGATGGCGGCGCAACTTTCCGGTTGCTGGTTCTACGTACTGGCGCGTCGCGGGAAAGACAAATTGCCACCGCCATTCGCGGCCGGCGCTCGGGTACTTCTCGGCGAGCGCGTACGGGAGCTTGCATTCGCCGGCACCGGCCGCCAGGTCCTGCTCGTGCAGGGTGCGCACCGATTCTAGATGCCGAATGAGATCATTCTTCGCAGACCTGGGGAACGGGACCACGCGATCTTTGTCGCCCTTACCTCCGCAAACGATGATCTGCGAAGCACCAAAGTCGATGTCCTTCACTCGCAGGGTCAGACATTCCATGAGCCTCAGGCCGGCGCCGTAAAGCAGGGTTGCCACCAGACGCTCCCGCGCCGGCAGGAGCGCCAGCACGGAGCGCACCTCGTCGCGAGTGAGTACTACGGGGAGACGGTCGGGTACCTTCGCTCGCACGACGCCGTCTACCCACGTGAGCGGCGCGCTGAGAACCTCGCGATACAGGAAGAGCAGAGCGCTCAGTGCCTGGTTCTGCGTCGCGGCACTTACGTGCCGCTCCTCCGCCAGCATGGAGAGGAAGCTTGCAACATCTCCGGCGCCTAGTTCCCTGGGGTGGCGGGTTCCATGGTAGCGGACGAAGCGCCGTATCCACATCACGTACGCCTCCTCGGTCCTTCGGCTGTAGTGACGCACTCGAACGGCCGCGCGGACCGCTCCGAGGAGCCTGCGAGGGTGTGCGAACTCGGGTCGGGTCGATGAGGACATCGCTCTCCCGGTGGGCGTCGTGGCGTGCCGGTGCAGCAGACGATGCTCGGAATATGCAGCCAACGCGACGCGGAGGGTGCATCATGGCGCAGCGGAACGTACCGAGATCGCGCACCGCGCTCGGGCGCCTCATCGTCAGTAACCACCGGGCCCCGCCGGGAATGCCACGGCGGCTCTTGAAGGGACACGACCGAGCGAGGCAGCGTGCACACCGGGG
Source organism: Gemmatimonadaceae bacterium (assembly GCA_036565945.1). Lineage (GTDB taxonomy): Bacteria > Gemmatimonadota > Gemmatimonadetes > Gemmatimonadales > Gemmatimonadaceae > JADGGM01. Next base: position 3,682 of record DATCXG010000640.1, on the reverse strand, counting down.
AGGAACTTCAGCGCGCCACCACCGCGCCCCTCGCTTGGAGCGCTACCTCCCCCCTCCCCCCACGAACACCCCGCCGAACCGCCGCACGTACAGCCACAGCGAGTACAACGTCAGCGCCACCGCCACGTACATGGTCACCACGCCCACGATCCCGTTGAAGACGGCGAAGGCTTTCCACGCTCCCCCGCCCCACGCATAGTGGAACGCGGCCTCCTTCGCGGCGAACCAGAAGTAGGCCGAGCCGACCCACGTACCCTGGAACCCGGTCTTCCACTTCGCCGGGCCGATGGCGGCAATGATGACGCCCCGCGCGGCAGCGGCCTGGCGGAAGATGGTCATCACGACCTCTCGGCCGAGTACCACGATGAGCACCCAGAGGGGCATCCCGTGAAGGCCGAAGGGCGTGACGAACTTCATGGAGATGGGTGTGCCGTGCCCGGACTGCAGCAGGTATATCGGCACGAGCGTCGCCACGAGAAGGAGCTTGTCGGCCAGTGGGTCGAGCAGCTTCCCGAGGTCGGTGACGAGGTTGCGCGTGCGCGCTACGCGCCCGTCGAAGTAGTCGGTCAGCGCGGCCGCGATATAGCACAGGAAGCCGACGAGCTTGAGCTCCCACGTGGGCGCGAACGGGAGTAGCGCGATGATGGGAGCGGCCGCGATCCGCCCGATGGTCAGGACGTTGGGGAGATTCACTTCGCGGCCGGGGTCTATGCGAGGGTCTTCAGTACGAGCTTGCTCACGGCCTTCAACGTATCGAACACTCCGTCTCCGCTCACCGCCACGGCCTCGAAGTATGGCGCGCGCTCCACCCACTCGCCGCTCGGGATCCGCTCCACGAGGTTCTCACCGGCGTGATAGGGGTCGGGCGCGACGCGCTGTTTGTGCGGATCGGTCAGCTCCCACCCGGGGTTCAACGCGCTCTGCAGCTCGGCCAGCGGCGCAGCGTTGGGGAGGTCGCGCTTGTTGTACTGCACCACGAAGGGCATGGCTGTGAGGTCGTAGCCGTACTCCTGCATGTTGTCGTACAGGTTCTGCATGGCTTCCTGGTTGGCCTCCATCCGCTCGGTCTGCGAGTCGGCCACGAACACGATACCGTCCACTCCCTTGAGTATGAGCTTCCGGCTCGCGTTGTAGTAGACCTGACCAGGCACGGTGTACAGATGAAATCTGGTCTTGAAGCCGCGTATGGTGCCGAGGTCCACGGGGAGGAAGTCGAAGAAGAGCGTCCGCTCGGTCTCGGTCGCGAGCGAGATGAGCTTGCCGCGCGTATCGGGCTGCACGCGCGCGTAGACGTGCTCGAGGTTGGTGGTCTTCCCGCCGAGCCCCGGACCGTAGTAGACGATCTTGCAGTTGATCTCGCGCGAGGCGTAGTTGATCATCGACATGGCTACGCCCTCACTGGAATAGCCGGTCGATCTCATCCTCCGCACCCGCGAGGAGCCCCTCGCCGGTAGGTGCCTCGCCTCCCTGCTGTCGCTGAAACATCCCTGTAAACAATGTGTTGAGCTCTTCCACTGTGGGCTTCACCTTCAGTCGCACGAGACCTAGCGTGGTGCGGTTGTCGAACAGGATTACGAGTATCACGCGCCGCACGATGTCCACCAGGTACATCGACTCCTGCTCGCCCTGATGGAAGAGCGAGCTGAACTCGGTCTCGCCGATGAGCCGCGCCAGCTGATCGTTGGCGCTGAAATCGGCGGCGGTGAGTGTCGCGAACGCGGTGGGATCGAAGTGGGGCGACTCGCCCACGGTGGCCACGAGCTGGCCCGAGCGATCCACTAGAAGGGCCGATCTAGCGTTGCTCTCGTGAAGAAAGCGCTGCAACGAACGCATGATGGCCGAATAGTCGTCTTCGGTGAACGACCAGCTTGCGGCACCAACGGGCATTGTGAGTCCTGTCTATTCGAGGGACTTTTCCATCCGCCGCATCAGCAGCTCGCCGCGACGGCGGAGGCCTGGATGATGCTCCCACGCGACGTAGTCACGCAGCAGGCGCACGGTTCGCGGGCTATGCTGCCCGCGCAGATAACCCAGCGCCGCCATCCTGCGCCATGGCCGCTCGCTGAACAGGTCGCGCCGGGAGCGTTGGGTCTGCTGACTCCAGACGATCAACCCCAGCAATAGGCCACCGCCGAACGAGGCCGCGGCCGCCGCACCGTACACGCTGGATCGTCGCATCACTTCCCCCTCCGTTCACCGCCCTCAGTCCCAGACCGCCGCATCACATCGCCCTCCGAGCGCTGAGCGCCTGCGCGATGGTCACGCCATCGGCGTATTCCAGGTCACCGCCCACCGGAATTCCGCGCGCGATACGCGTGACCACGGGGACGTGCGGTGCCAACTGACGCTGGACATAGAGCGCCGTCGCCTCACCCTCCAGGCTCGGATTGGTCGCGATTATGACTTCGCGAATCCCTTCCCTGTCCTCATTCACGCGCGTCACTCGGGTCAGAAGCTGTTGAACCGAGAGCTCCTCCGGGCCTATCCCGTCGAGAGGAGAGAGCCGGCCGCCGAGGACGTGATACACCCCACGGAACTCGCCGGCACGCTCGATGGCCCCTATGTCGGACGCCTCCTCGACCACGCAGAGGAGCGCTGCATCACGCCGCGGATCGGCGCAGATGCGGCAGGGATCCTCCTCGGTGAGATTGGCGCAGATGGAGCAACGATGCACGCGCTCCACCATCCGCTCGAGCGCCGACGCGAGGCGGCGACTCTGCTCGGGAGGTTGCTTGAGTAGGTGGTAGGTGAGGCGAAGTGCGGTCTTCCGGCCGATCCCCGGGAGCCTCGCCAGCTCGGAGGCGAGGTCGTCGATCGCGGACATCTCAGAACGGCGGCCGGAACGGCAGCGAGAGACCTCCGGTGAGCTTCTGCATCTCTTCCTGCGCCATGTCAGCGGCCTTCTTCTGCGCCTCCGACACGGCGGCGATCACGAGGTCCTCGAGCATCTCGACGTCTTCCGCCTTCACGACGGTCGGGTCGATGCGCAACGAGCGCACCTGTCCCTTGCCATCGGCAGTGACGGTGACCATCCCGCCACCGCTGGACGCCGTGACGGTCTTGTTCTCCAGCTCCTGCTGCATCTGCTGCAGCCGCCCCTGCATCTCCTGGGCCTGCTGCAACATCTTCATGAAATCAGCCATACCTGCCGCTGCGAACGCCTCGTTGGTGGAATTTGCAAGCTATGCCGGAGGAGGGGGGAATGGCAAGAACGAGAGAGCAGGAAGCAGGGAACTACGGGGTTCAGCAACTACAGGGTTCAGGGTTCAGGAACTGCTCCACGATCGAGATCTCTTCTCCGAGGTAGTACCTGAACCCTGAATCCTGAACCCTGGTAGTTCACTGCTTTCTGCTGTCTGTCTTCTGCTGTTTCTCCCCCCTCACGCCATCAGTCCAACAGCTCCAGGTCCAACGCATCCACGGCGAGGTCGAGGACGGGGTCGCGCTTGCGGAGCATGGAGAGGCGCTCGCTGCGGACGCCCTCCTCCGTCAGGCGGCGGAGGGGGGCTTCGCTCGCCGCGGGGCGCTCGGGGGCGAGGGTGCGCAGGCGGGAGGCGCCCGTGAAGATGGTGCCGATGGCGCTCAGGACGTCGGTGGCGCTGTCGGCGATGGGCTGCTGATAGATGGAGCCGGCGGCGTCCAGCTCGAGGGTGATGTCGCCACGACCGGTCACCGCCGAAGG
>DATCXG010000611.1:0-5748 GCA_036565945.1 Gemmatimonadaceae bacterium | reverse complement strand
GCTACAAGCGACTCTCGGTGAAGCCGGCGCTGAAGGAGCACAAGACGGAGCTCAACATCGCGTGGCAGGCCGTGAAGACGTGTGGCATCTGCGGCATGCAGCAGGAGCTCGGGATCGACGACGAGGGCGAGATCGTCTACGTCGCGTAGCCGGCCGCCGCTATCGCTGGCGCTGTGTGAGTCCCAGCGTCAGCATCATCGAATTGAGTCCGGGGTTCACATCGCCCGTCGCCGCATTCGAGGTGTGGTGGAACTCGTACCCCACCGACAGCGCGTGGTGTCTGGTGAACCACCACTCCACTGCCCCGCCGCCCTCGGCGGTGAAGTTGAAGCGCGTGGCCTTGGGATCGGGCACCGGCTGCGTGAACCAGAGTGCGCCCCCATTCACGTGCACGAGCAGCTGCACGGGGCTGTGCGTGAAGAGACGCATCTGCACCCCGAGCGGGGCGAGTCCGAAGCCGTACACCGAGTGGTAGGAGGGGGCCAGACGGAAGTCCTGTCGCGTCTGGCAGAACTCTCCTACGGGGCAGGGAGCATTCGTGGCGATGTACTGGTACTCGGGATTCCCCACCATGCGCGCCACCGGAATGGCGTTCAGGACGTAGTCGAGCGATACGTTCGTACCTCTGGCGACGGTCCACCCAGCACGCAGTCCGACCAGGTAGAAATCGTGATACCTGGTGCCGAGGCGCGTCTTGAACGACGCGTGACGCGACGCCGCCGCCCAGACCCCGAAGAACGGAGGATCACCGGGCGACCGCGCCGAAGTCGACGAGCTGTCGGTGGCGCGCGCGGACGTCGTATCGCGCACTGCGGCCGCGCCACGACCGGACGAGTCTCCGCCCGAGACGCTCTGTGCCGCGGCACCGCTCGCACCCATAGTGATCACGAGCGATGCCAGCATGACGGTGATGCAGCCGAGCACGGAGCATCGTGCACATCGGACGGTGCGTGCGATCATGGACCAGCCCGCGCCGGGAAGTAGGGGACGAGCGCCCATCGATCGCAGTGAATGAGCCCGAACGGCGCATCCAGTATGCGCAGCCGGGCGAGGTCGTCGCCCGATGCCTGACACGAGTAGGCATCCACGCCGCCGATCACGCAGCTCGAATAGTCGACGTTCCCCCACATGTCCGAATGACACGTGGTCGGCGTGTGCGAATGCCAGCGCGCCGACCCGTGCGGACAGTCGAAGGCCACGGCCCGCTCACTCGCGTACGTGGGAGTCTCCATCGTTGCGCTGGTCACCCAGTAGAGCGTGTCGCCCGCCCGCGTCACCTCGCGGCGATAGGTGAGACAACCGCCCACCTCCTTCTGCGTGCGGGAGGTGTCATCCCAGCGATCGGCGAACCAGTGCCGCACGCTGTCGGAGAGGAGCACGTACGGGACACGGACGTAGCGCACATGGTGCGGAGATGCGACACCGGTCGCCATGGGCGCTGGCACGCTATCCCTTTGCGCACGGGCGGCGGTGGGCAGAGTGAGCACAGCGGCGAGCACGAGCAAGAGCAGAGCACCAAAGGCGCTGCGGCGATCGACGAGCGGACGGAGGCGGGACGACGGCATCAGACGGCGGTACAACAGGGATTGGGATCACCGCGCGCCGCGGCCATGCAGCGATGGCGGCACGCGGGGGCACGGCGGGAATGAAGACACGGCATGAGAGTGCAGGCCTCGTGCACGGAATGCGCCGCTGCAGATGGTGGTGCCAATCACCCAGCGCGCTGCACCTCGCCCCAGTATGGTACCGCGGGATTGGCGATGCCGAAAGCCCTCGCGGAGAAATCGCGCAGCGCGGGCTTGCCTCCCCTACCGGATTTCTCCACCTTCTGCGCCATGCCGCCGCTGGTCCTCCCCGAGCTCGCCTTCGGCGATCGTGTACAACATGTGCTGCGTGTGGTGGAGCGCGCCGAGCAGTCGACGAAGAACGGGGAGCCGTTCGTGCGGCTCATCCTCGGCAACGCATCGGGGCACATCGAGACGAGCCCCATCTGGTCGGACAAGCTGGCCGAAGGGTGGGCGGATGGCGCCGAGCTGGGCGCCGTGGTTCAAGTGATCGGGCGCATCTCACGCTATCAAGCGAAGCGCCAGCTCGAGCTCACGGCTCCCGTGCGGGTGATCCCCATCGAGTCGGTACGCATCGAGGAGTTCCTGCCCACCATCGATGGCGACGTCACGAAGCTGTGGGACGCACTCGACCGTTACCGCTCCGAGATCACATCGCCGAAGCTGCAGCGCGTCCTCTCGCTCTTCTTTGCCGATGATGATTTCCGTGTTCGCTTCGAGCGTATCCCGGCATCACTCGGCGGGCACCACGCGCAGATCGGCGGGCTGTTGCTGCATGTGTGGGAAGTGACGCGGATCGCGCGCGCGATCGCGCAGACCGTGCGCGCGAACATCGATCTCGTGACGGCGGGTGCGCTCCTGCATGACATCGGGAAGGTGGAGGCGTACGATGTGACGACGGCGGGGTTCACGCGGACCGCGGCTGGCCACCTGATCGAGCACGTGGCGCTGGGCTGTCTCATGCTCGAGCGCAAACTGACCGGATCCGATGCCGTGTTGTGCACGGATGAGGAGCGCCTGGAGCTTCAGCACTTCATACTCTCCCACCATGGGGCGCTCGAGTTCGGGAGCCCGGTCCGTCCGCTCACCCTCGAAGCGGAAATTCTGCACTGGGCGGACGAGGCCTCCGCGAAATCGAACGACATGCTGGAATCGCTCGGCGATCCCGACGCATTCGCCGGGGGCGAGCACTTTGCGACAAACAGACGCCTCTGGCGCGTCGACAATCGGCGTGTGTGGCGGCGCCCGTTTTCGTGGGAGGGATGAATACCGGCCGGCGAGCGGGGCGGCGGGGGTAGATCCGCCTCGGACGGCTCCTCCCCGGGTGGCGGAGCCCGCGCGGCGCGCCGCTGTCCCCTGCCACCCTACCCCCTGCGGCGTCAACGGTTACGCCTTGTCGTCCGTATTCATTTCACGGGCCGACGACCTGCCGGCCAGTCACCGCCACCCTCGTAGCGCCCTGGCAGCCGCTTGGAACCTTTCAGTGCGCCGGCTGTAGAAGAAAGGCGCCAGTAGGTGCGCCACTTCAGCGCCACTGTCTGCCGAGCCGGTTCGCCGGGAAGGGTGACGGACCTCGTTGGTTCCCGCATTGTTGTTCACTTGCCGGCAGGAGCGTCAACACGACGACGTGCTGACCGCTCAGGGGTACTCGTCGTCAGGTCTATGCGCGGCGGTCGACGCGTGTGGGAGCTCGGGCACTTCTCCGCCGTGCGATAACGGCCCCATTTGGCCCACGGGTGCCGCGTTACACTTTTGGAGGGTCCATGCGTAAGCCACGGCCGGCTACCTATAATCCCGCCCAGGCGCTTCAGCTCATCTCGAACGATCGAAATGGTGAACCCCTGAGCTGCCCATCGTGCTCGGGGACCATTGTGCGTGCCCCAGTGACCACCCCACCTCCTCCGCACTCCCACGTCACGCTCCGCTGTGCGAGTTGCGGGCGCATTGCACGATATATCGTAGGCGCTGCCTGATCGTTACCGCACGGGCAAGAGGCCTTTCGGGGGCGGGAGAGTCGACTCTCCCGCCCCCGGGCGTTTTTGTCCTGGCCTGCTTTATGATATGGACTTCACGTATGCGGACTCTCGACACTGTCGGAGCCGTATGTTTATATTTCGTGTACGTTCGAAGATCACGTCGGACTGATGGGAGCTGCTCGAGCTCCCGCCGTCTCGAGCGGGATCAGGCATCACAGTTTGCCCCGACCAAGGGGAAGAGGTAAGCACCATGTCTCGCATCACTGGCACCGTGAAGTGGTTCAACGACGCGAAGGGGTTCGGTTTCATCTCTCGTGAAGGCGGACCCGATGTTTTCGTCCACTTCAGTGCAATCCGTGCCAACGGCTTCAAGTCCCTGCAGGAAGGCGATCGCGTCGAATTCGAGATCGTGCAGGGCCAGAAAGGCCCACAGGCCGCTGAAGTCGTCAAGATCTGATCCCGCCTTCGTGGTCACGAGAAAAGCCCCGGCTGCATGCCGGGGCTTTTCTTTTCCCTCCGCGCTTCTTCATCTCTCTCGCATGAATAGCCGCGCGTTCGATACCGGGCACCTCTTTTGCCCGCACATCGATCCTGCGCGTGCACAGCCGATCATTCTCTAATGCATCGACGAGGTGAATAGAGCGGCGATGCCTCTCACACTACGCGAGTACCGTCGTAAACGGGATTTCTCCCGCACTCCTGAGCCCGCTGGCGAATCCGACGAGGTGGCGACGATCCAGCCGCTCCGCTTCGTCGTCCAGAAGCACTCGGCATCCCACCTCCACTTCGATTTTCGCCTCCAGCTCGGCAACGTGATGAAGAGCTGGGCGGTGCCGAAGGGCCCAAGCCTCGATCCACGTGTGAAACGGCTCGCGGTGGAGGTGGAAGACCACCCTGTCTCCTACAGCGACTTCGAGGGGACGATCCCGACCGGAGAGTACGGCGCGGGCACGGTCATGCTCTGGGATCTTGGCACGTACACGGCCACTGACTCGGACACCGACCGTGGTGGCGACGCCATAGAACGTAGCAACGACGCCATGCAACGCGGGCTCTCGACAGGCACCATCACCTTCACCCTGGACGGCGAACGGCTGCGTGGCGACTTCACGCTCATTCGCACTTCCCGCGGTACGTCGTCGCGCCCGACCTGGATCCTGATCAAACGTCGCGACGCCTTTGCCGAGCCGGGGTCGGACATCACGGCCGAGTACGCGACATCGGTCGCGACGGGACGAACAATGCAGGAGATCGCGCGAGAGGACCGTCGCTCGACTGGCTCCGTCGACCCGACCACAGTGCGTGGGAATGAGCAGGTGGCTGCGCGTGCACCACGGCGCGCGGTCCGTCGCACCTCCGCCACAACGATCGATGCCACAGCGCGGGACGCGCAGCGCTCGAGCTCGCGACGGTCGCGCGGCAAAGCCGACGCTCCGGCTGCGGACCTGATACAACAGATCGATCGCATCATGCAGAGCGGCGGCGATGGCCAGCTGCGAATCGCGCGTGGACAGACGCTCGATGTCTCCAACCTCGACAGGGAGTTCTTTCCGCAACCAGGCTACACGAAGGGCGACCTCATGCGCTATTACGTGCGCATGGCCTCGGTGATCCTTCCGGTCATGGCCGATCGGCCGCTGGTGCTCAAACGCTCTCCGATGGGAGTAGACGGAGAGACGTTCTTTCAACAGAACGCTCCGGAGCACACACCTCGTGGCGTGCGGCTGATTTCGATCGAGAGCGATGGCGGTCGTGTGCACGAACGGATCGTGGGTGGCAATCTCGTCACCCTGCTCTATACCGTGCAGCTCGGCTGCATCTCCGTGGACCCCTGGCATTCGCGCGCGCAATCACTGGACTTCGCCGACTACAGCGTGCTCGACCTCGACCCCGGTCCAAGCGTCCCGTTCAGTCGTGTCGTCGAAGTAGCCCAGTGGGTCAAGGGGGAGCTGGATGCGCTCTCTCTCGTTGCGGCGATCAAGACATCCGGCTCTCGCGGACTCCATATCGTTCTGCCACTGCCGCCACGAACAGCGTATGCTGTCGCGTCGATGCTCGCACAACGCGTCGCGGAGCGCGTCGCACTGTCACATCCGGGCTCGGCGACGGTCGAGCGAGCGCTCAAGGCCCGCCCTCCGGGGTCCGTATATGTCGACCACCTTCAGAACGCCCGTGGGAAGAGCCTGGCCGCAGCTTACTGTGTGCGG
>DATCXG010000605.1:0-3852 GCA_036565945.1 Gemmatimonadaceae bacterium | reverse complement strand
GCCGTGGCGGCGATGGCGGTCGCGATGGGAACGATCTCGTCGAGAACGTCATCTCGATCAATCGCGTGGCCAAGGTCGTCAAGGGCGGCCGGCGCTTCAGCTTCAATGCGCTGGTTGCCGTTGGCGACGCGCAGGGACGCGTTGGCGTAGCCACGGGTAAGGCGAACGAGGTGTCGGAAGCCGTCCGCAAGGCGGTGGAGGCAGCGCGCCGGAACATGACGCTGGTGCCGCTCACCGGTGGTACCATTCCGCACGAGATCGTGGGCGAGCACGGCGCCGGACGGGTACTCCTGAAGCCGGCGGCGCCCGGTGCCGGCGTGATCGCCGGTGGTGCGGTGCGCGCCGTGTTGGAGTGCGCTGGCGTCACCGACATCCTCACGAAGAGTCTCGGTTCTGCCAACCCGCACAACATGGTGCGGGCTACCATGGACGGGCTCACGCAGCTCACCACGGTGGAGCAGATCGCGCGCGAGCGGGGCATCGAGCCTTCCAGTCTCCAGTACCGCTCGCGTGCGAAGTCGAAGGAGGCTGTCTGATGGCTAGGACCTTCGTCTGGCACCCGGGAAAGGGGCCAGCACTGACGGAGAAGGAAACGCTGACCACGGGCGTGGTCCGTATCGAGCAGGTGCGCAGCAAGATCGGACACTCCGCGCGGATGCGCCGCACGCTCGAGTCCATCGGGCTGAGGCATCATCAGGACGTGGTCTTCAAGCAGGACTCGCCCGCGCTACGCGGTCAGATCAAACAGGTGCGTCACCTGATCAAGGTGACCGCGGTGGAGGAGTGACGTAACGTGGCTAACGAGAACGAGACTACGGTCGAGAAGATCGGCCTGCACAACCTCCGGCGCGCGCCGGGATCGCACCGGGATCGCAAGCGCCTCGGTCGTGGTCCTGGATCGGGCAAGGGGAAGACGTCGGGCAAGGGCCATAAGGGGATCAAGGCGCGCGCGGGCCACCACGGCCCGGGCGGCGGCAAGCCGCATTTCGAAGGCGGCCAGATGCCGCTCACGCGGCGACTCCCCAAGCGCGGGTTCACCAATCGCTCGCGTGTGGAACATCAGGTTGTGAGCCTGAATGACGTCGACCAGTTGCCGGAGGGTCAGGAGGTAACTACCGACACGCTCGTCACCGCTGGGCTCATCCGTAAGGGGAAGGGGCCGGCCAAGCTGTTGGCCAACGGCGAGCTCACACGGCCAGTCACGGTTCGGGGCGTCAAGATGAGCGCGTCGGTCCGCGAGAAGATTGTTGCGGCCGGAGGCCGCATCGAGGAGTAACATGGCGCAAAGCAATCCGGCCGCCGCGGTAGCCAATCTGTTCAAAACGCCAGAGCTGAAGTCGAAGATCGGCTTCACGCTACTGGCGCTTGTGGTGTATCGAATCGGCGCGCACATCACCGCGCCCGGTATCGATGTCAATGCCCTGCTGGCGTTCTTCCAGAGCCAACAGGGCGGGGGCCTACTCGGCCTGTACGACCTGTTCGTGGGTGGTGGTCTCTCCCGTGCGACCTTGTTCGCGCTCGGAATCATCCCCTACATCTCCGCCAGCATCGTCTTCCAGATCCTCGGGGCGGTCATCCCGAAGGTCGAGAAGCTGCAACGTGAGGAACAGGGTCGGAAGACGTTGGAGCAGTGGACGCGCTACATGACGGTGGGTATCGCCATCATGCAGGCGTGGGGCTTCGCCCTCTTCGCGGAATCGCTCCAGGGAGCGGTGACACACCCGGGCTTCGCCTTCCGGCTCCAGATGATGCTCTTCCTCACCACTGGTGCCGTGTTCGTCATGTGGTTGGGTGAGCAGATCACCGAGCGGGGCGTGGGTAACGGCGCTTCGCTGCTGATCTTCTTCTCGATCGTGGAGCAGTTCTGGCCCAGCATAGTGCAGACGATGAACTTCGTCAGCACTGGTGCCCTGTCGCCATTCAAGCTCATAGTGCTGTCGCTCGTCATGCTCGCCGTGGTGGCATTCACCGTGGCGATCACCGTGGCTGCGCGGCGGGTTCCGATTCAGATACCTCAGCGCACCATGGCTCGAGGGCGGCAACGGGAGTCGGCCAAGAACTTCATCCCGCTCCGCATGAATGCCGCGAACGTGATGCCGATCATTTTCGCGCAGACCGTTATCGTGGTGCCCGGTACAATCGCCCAGTTCATGCCGATACCGTGGGTGCAGCGGATGTCCGAGTCCATGCAGCCGGGAACCTGGGCGTACTACGTTCTGTCCGCCGTCCTCATTGTCTTCTTCACGTACTTCTATACGTCGATCATCTTCAACCCGATCGATATCGCGGAGAACCTCAAGAAGCAGGGCGGATTCATTCCCGGGGTGAAGCCGGGTGCCAAGACGGCCGAGTACATAGATCGGGTGATGTCACGCATCACGACGCCTGGCGCGATATTCCTGACTCTCATCGCGCTGCTCCCGATGTGGATATCGGATATGATCAACGTGCCGTTCATGTTCGGCGGGACGTCACTCCTGATCGTCGTGGGTGTGGGGCTCGACACGATCCAGCAGCTTCAGCAGCACCTGCTGCTTCGCAAGTATGATGGTTTCATGAAGAAAGGCCGCATCCGCTTCCGCGGACGGCAGCCGTCGGGATTCTAGCTCCCTATCGGTACACTTATCCGAGATGAACATCGTACTACTCGGCCCGCCAGGGGCCGGTAAAGGCACGCAGGGCGAGCGCATAGCCAGGCGCTTCGAGGTTCCAAAGCTCGCCACCGGCGACGTGCTGCGTGAGGCAGTACGCGCCGGTACCACGCTGGGCTGCCAGGCCAAGTCGTTCATGGAACGCGGCGACCTGGTACCCGACGAAGTCATTCTGGGTATCATGAAGGAGGCCGTGGGGCGCCCCGAGGCAGCCAGGGGAGTGGTGCTCGATGGCGTGGTTCGCACTGTGCCACAGGCCGAGGGCTTGGAGCGCATGATGAACGAGCTCCATCGCACGGTGGATGCGGTGTTGCTCCTGGAAGTCGACGAGGATGAGCTGGTGCGCCGGATCAGCGCGCGGACGGTGTGCGAGGGTTGCCAGACACCGTACACGGGTTGCGAGCCGGGCGCGGCATGCGAGAAGTGTGGTGGTCGGTTAGTCAGAAGGAAGGACGACGAGCCGGAAGCCGTGCGCCGCCGGATGCGGGCGTACCGCGAGCAGACCGCGCCTGTAGTGGACTGGTACCGGCGCAGAAGCCAGAAGCAGCCGGGACCGCGATTCGTGGAAGTGGACGCGGTGGGTGATGTTGACGAAGTAACGCAACGAGTGTTGAGCGCTCTGAATAGATGATTCAGCTGAAGTCGCAGCGGGAAATAGAGGCGATGGCCGAGGGTGGCCGGATCCTCGCGGAAACCGTGGAGATGTTGCGTAACAGCGTGGCACCGGGGCTCAGTACGATGGATCTCGACCGGCTGGCCGAAGACTTCATTCGCTCCCACTCGGGTGCCACCCCCGCTTTCAAGGGGCTTTACGGTTTCCCGGGGTCGATCTGCGCCTCGATCAACAACGAGATTGTACACGGCATCCCTTCCACCAAACGCATTCTGAAGACGGGCGACATCATCTCGCTCGATGTGGGCGTTGGCTACAAGGGGTTGTTCACCGATGGCGCCGCGACTGTTGCGGTAGGTGAGGTGGATGAGACGTCGCACCGGCTCCTCGATGTGACGTCCAGGGCGCTGGAGGCGGGCATCGGTGCCGCGGTCGCGGGCAACCACGTGGGGGACATCGGCGCCGCGATCCAGGCGGTGGTGGACGATGCTGGCTTCACCGTCGCCCGCGACCTGGTGGGGCACGGGGTTGGCACGGCGATGCACGAGGATCCGCAGGTGCCCAACCGGGGGAAGCCTGGCAGGCTGA
>DATCXG010000453.1:0-2791 GCA_036565945.1 Gemmatimonadaceae bacterium | reverse complement strand
TTGCTTGCGGTGTTGCTTGCGGTGTCGCTTGCGGTGTCGCTTGCGGTGTCGCTCGTGGTGTCGCTCGTGGTGTCGCTTGCAGTCGCGACCGCGGCGCCGATTCGGGTGTCGGTTGTGCTGCCCTCCTCGTCCTCTTCCCCGCCGTTTCCGATCATGGCCGACGCGAGTGATGCCGCACTCACCGTGGCCCGCGCGGCGGCCATGACCGCGCGCCCGCGTCGGAGAACGGTCACTTCATCGGCCACCGAGAGCGCCTCGCGCAACTTGTGCGTGATGATCACCACCGCCCCTCCCCGTTCAGCGAAGCGACGAAGGGTGGCGAGCAGCTCCTCCGTCTCGGCTGGCGCCAGCACGGCGGTGGGCTCGTCGAGTATGAGAACACTCGCCCCGCGCGAGAGCGCCTTCACGATCTCGAGCCGCTGCTGCGCCCCCACGCTCAGATCACTTGCTCGCGCGTCGGGATCCAGCGCCAGACCTACTTCACTCGCCACTTCGGCCACACGCGCCCGCGCCCGAGCGGGGTGATAGCGCCCGTGCAGCCCCGAGGCCAGAGCCACGTTCTCAGCTACAGTCATCGCCGGTACGGCGGTGAAGTGCTGATGCACCATTCCAACGCCAAGTGCTAGCGCGTCGGCAGGTGACGCCAGCACCGCCCGGGATCCGTATGCGCGTATAGTGCCCGCGTCGGGTCGCAGTTCGCCGAACGCTATTCGCATCAGGGTCGTCTTGCCCGCGCCATTCTCGCCGAGCAGGGCGTGCACCGTGCCGGCCCGCACCACCAGCGACGCATCTGCCAGTGCCTCCACCTGGCCGAAGCGCTTGGTGATGTGTTCGAGCGCGAGGGCTATGGGTGATGGTGCGGTGCGGGGCGGGCCGCTCAGAGGCTGGTGGGCGCTTCGATGAAGGTCCACGGGATGTCGTAGGAGCGCGAGACGTACGCGGCCAGTGCGCGCACACCCAGCGTCTCGGTGGCGTAGTGACCGGCGTAGATCACCGTGATCCCGAGCTCTTCGGCGTCGATCGCGGTCCAGTGCGCTCCCTCGCCCACGATGAGCGTGTCCACGCCGCGCTCGGCCGCCTCGTCGAGAGTCTCGCGCGATGCGCCGGCGCCAGTGCAGATGGCCCACGACCGCGTGACGCGTGTGTTATCACTGTTGTTGTGGCGTACCAGACCACCGTGCGTCCGCGCCAGTGCATCGGCCCGCTCGATGATCCGCGCGGTGAGGACGTCGCTCTCGCCCGCGACGCCGATGTCGATCCCCTTGTAGTGCGCGAAGCCGGACGAGGGGGTGAGGCCGAGCTCGCGGGCGAGGAGCGCGTTGTTGCCGAACTCCGGATGCGCGTCGAGCGGGAGGTGCGATGAATAGACCGCCAGGCCCGATGAGATCAGGGCGCGTACGCGCCGCAGGTTGGGACCGCGAAGTGGCTGAAGGCCGGCCCAGAAGAGACCGTGGTGCACGATGAGGAGATTGGCGCCCGCGTCGATGGCGCCCAGGATAGTGCGTTCGCGGGCGTCGACCGCGGCCGCGATCTTCACGACCTCGTCGGCGGTCTCCACCTGCACGCCGTTCAGTGCGTTAGCGTAGTCGGTGATCGCGGCTGTGCGCAGCAGATCATCGAGGTGGCGCGCGATGTCGACGACGGTGGCCACGGTCAGTGCGTGCGGGTGGTATCGACGAATGCCAGGCGCGGCGGATGCAGAGTACCGGCCTCCATGGCGCGCCGGGTGGATTCGAGCCGGTTGTGCAGGCCCGGTGTGATGAGCTTGCTCAGTGCGGGATTGATCACCAGATCCACCACACCGGAAGCGGTGCCCAGGCGGATGATGCGTGGCGTGAAGCGCCCACCCTCCACATCGCGCGCCACAGTGATGAAGGCGTGAGGAAGATCGATCACCATGCTCGCGATTACCACTGACGGCGCCACGGAATTCTGGTTGGAGTTGGTGCCGAACACGTACACGCCCTTCGCCTCCTTGGCTGCCTGGAAGATCCCCAGCCCGGCAGCGTCCGCGTTCTGGAATATGAAGTCCGCACCACGCTGGATCTGCGCCAGTGCCTGCTCCTTCCCTGCGCTCACGTCTTCCCAGTTGCCGATGTAAGAGGTGAGCACCTTAACGTCCGGATCCACCGCGTGCACCCCGGCCTCGAACGCAAGAAAGCTGCTGGCGACCGGCGGAAGCTCCGTGCCGCCTATCGCGCCCACCACGCGCGACCTGCTGAGTGTGCCAGCGATGACCCCGGCCAGATACGACGGCTCCTCGATGCCGAACACCATGGGCGCCACGTTCGTGCCGGACCTGTTTCCCGATGTGGTGATGTAGGTGGTACCGGGGTACTCCGGGCCTACGCGCGAGGCCGCGTCCTGGAACTCGAAACCATGGCCGAAGACGAGGTTGTAGTGTTGCGCGCCGTATTGCCGGAAGTTCTCCTCGATGTCGGCGGGCGTCTTTACCTGGATGTAGCTGATGTGGGCGTGGAGGCTGTCGCGGATACGGAGCAGTCCCTGGTACGCGCCGGCGTTCCACGAGTGGTCGGAGATCGGGCCGGGAGTGAGGAGCGCGACCTTGAAGTCGGTGGAGTCGGCCGAGGCTTCCTTCTCGTTGATGTCGCTGCTTCCGCATGCGGCGAGTAGCACGATGTGAAAGAGCGCGGCCAACAGTGCCGTGCGTCTGGGAGCGATCCTCATTGTAGTGGCGGTGGGTGGGCTCGTGAAGCCGTTGGGAAACGCGGGAAGGCGGCGGCCATCCGGGGCTGGCCACCGCCTTCCATATAAGTTATACGATTGGATC
>DATCXG010000595.1:0-2306 GCA_036565945.1 Gemmatimonadaceae bacterium | reverse complement strand
CCGCGCGCGGCGCGGCGCCGGGGATCCCGATGGACGCGGGCACCACAGCCGCGCCCGCGAAGTGGGATCTCCTGGTGCGCTCGCTCCTCAAGCCCACACCCCGCACGGACCCGTCGATGCAGGACCCGCACTGCGTGCTGCAGATCCTCAAGCGCCACTTCGCGCGCTACACGCCGGAGCTGGTGGAGCAGGTGACGGGATGCCCGCGCGACAAGTTCGTTCGGGTGGCAGAGACGATACTCCAGAGCTCCGGCGCCGATCGCACCACCAGCTTCGCCTACGCGGTGGCGTGGACGCAGCACACCGACGGCGTGCAGATGATCAGCTGCTGCGCGCTTCTCCAGCTCCTGCTCGGCAACATGGGCCGCCCCGGCGGCGGGATCATGGCGCTCCGCGGCCACGCGGCAATCCAGGGCTCCACCGATGTGCCCACGTTGTACCACTCGATCCACGGCTACATGAGCGCTCCGTCGGCGCTCAAGAAGCACGACACGCTGCGCGATTACATAGCGACCGAGACCACGCCCACCGGCTACTGGGCGAACCTGCCGAAGTTCCTAGTCTCGTACCTCAAGTCGATGTACGGCGATGCGGCGCGGCCGGAGAACGACTGGGGCTACGACTGGCACCCGAAGATCTTCGGCGACTTCTCGCACATGGCGATGATGGCGGCGATGAGCGAGGGGAGGGTGAAGGGGATGCTCTGCGTCGGTCAGAACCCCGCGACATCGCTCAACGGCTCGGCGCAGCGCGCCGCGATGCGCAAGCTCGATTGGCTGGTGGTGAAGGACAACTGGCTCACCGAGACGGCCATGCACTGGAAGAACGGGCCGGAGATCGAGGATGGCAGCGTGAAGGTGGAAGACATAAAGACGGAGGTCTTCTTCTTACCAGCGACGCAGGTGGGCGAGTACGAGGGGAGCTTCACGAACACCCAGCGGATGCTGCAGTGGCACTTCAAGGCCGCCGACCCTCCTGGCGACTGTCGCACGGACACCTGGTTCTACTACCAGCTCGGCAAGCGACTCAAGGCGAAGTACGCGAACAGCGATCGGCAGCGCGACCAGGGATGGCTGAGCCTCGTGTGGGATTACGACCCCGACCCCACCATGGGACGCTCGCCCCACGCGACGGGAGAGGCGGACGAGCTCAAGCTGCTGCGCGAGATCAACGGCTACCAGACCGCCGATCCCTCGAAGCATCTGAGCGGCTTCGGCGAGCTGAAGGATGACGGCTCCACGACATGCGCGAGCTGGATTTACTGCGGTGTGTTTCCTGCCTGGTCGCGCAACCTATCCGCGAGCCGCGAGCCCGATCCGCCGGGCGCACCAGGCGCGCATCTCAATTGGGGCTGGGCGTGGCCCGCCAATCGCCGCGTGATGTACAACCGTGCATCGGCGGATCCAGATGGGAAACCGTGGAGTGAGCGCAAGCGCTGGATCTGGTGGGACCCGGGCGTGGAGAACCAGCCCGATCCGGTCACCGGCCGCGCTCAGCCGCGCGGAAGGTGGGTGGGCTACGACGTCCCGGACTACACGCTCACCAAAGCGCCCACCGCGCGCGCCCAGCCCGGCGGGATAGGCATGGATGCCATCTCCGGTACCGAGCCTTTCATCATGAAGCCCGACGGGAAGGGATGGCTCTTCGTCCCCACTGGACTCGTGGACGGGCCGCTCCCCGTGCACTACGAGCCGGCGGAGTCGCCGGTGCACAATCAGCTTTACAAGCAGCAATCGAGTCCGGTGTTCAAGTGGTGGGCCCACGGAAAGGATTACAACCAGATCGCGCCGGTGGGCGATCCGCGCTATCCGTGCGTCATCACCACGTATCGCCTCACGGAGCACTACCTCGCCGGTGCGATGAGCCGCTGGCTCCCCTACCTCGCCGAGCTGCAGCCGGAGCTGTTCATCGAGATCGGTCGCGATCTGGCGCGCGAGCGCGGGATCGAGAACAGGGACTTCGTCATCGTCTCCAGTCCACGCCACCGGATCCGCGCCAGAGCGCTGGTGACCAATCGCATCGGCGTGCTGACCATCGGTGGCAGGAAGATCCATCATGTTGGGATGCCCTGGCACTGGGGGTGGCAGGGGCTCGCGGTAGGTGATGTCGTCAACGATCTCACGGCCTGGGTGGGCGATCCCAACGTCTCGATCCACGAGGGGAAGGCCTTCGTGTGCAACGTGGAGAAGGAGTGATGGGCTCGCGCTCGCTGCCGATCCTCACGCAGAATCCGTCGCGCCCTGCGGGGGGGGCGACTCCCCAGCGGTCGGCGAGCGCATCGTCACCCGGTGCCCAGACCGAGCCGA
>DATCXG010000586.1:0-21736 GCA_036565945.1 Gemmatimonadaceae bacterium | reverse complement strand
CGCGGGCATCTGGCTGGCCTCGTTCCCACTCGACTTCCACCCGGTAAGCCGTCACGACGGTGTGGTCTCCGTGTTGCGTGGCTTCACCCGCGCCGAACTGCAGGGGATGGTGAGCGACGCAGTGAGCCGCCCCGCACGCGTTCACAACAGGATCGGATTCCGCACCACCGCCGCATGGACCCCGTCAGAGAGCCCCCGATGACCGCCCCCTCTTCCCCCGGACGCGAGCCATACAACCTCGGCGAGATGCCGCTCGGCCGGGCCATGCAGACCGTGGACGAGCGCCTCGTGCGCGCTCCCCGCAAGACGATTTTCGACATCGCCCGCGAGGTGGAGCTGTGGCCAGGATACCTCCCGCACTATCGACGGGTACGCTTCCGTGAGCGCACTCGCGACGGCGGCGGGCTCGTGGAGATGTCTGCCTGGCGACCCTTCGGCCCGGCAGACTGGCCCACCTGGTGGGTCTCGGAGATGGCGGTAGACGCATCGCGCCCCGCAATCCGCTTCAGACACGTCCGCGGCATCACCGCGGGGATGGATGTGGAATGGACCTTCACCGCCGAGTCCGATGATGAAACACTCGTGCGGGTCGTGCATGCGTGGGACGGCCCGCGTTGGCCCCTGATCGGTGTCTTCGCCGCGACCATCGTCATCGGCCCCGTCTTCATCCACGGTATCGCCCGGAGAACCCTGAACGGCCTCGCGCGAGTCGCAGAACGGTGACGACGGGGTTCAGGGGGCAGGGTTCAGGATTCAGGGAACAGCTCGTGGTGCAGAGCTCTTTACCCCGAGGCAGTTCCTGTGCCCTGAGCCCCGAAGTCAGCAGTTCCGGAATCCTGCACCCTGAACCCTGAACCCCGTAGTCACCCGTCGTCATGCCTACTTCTCGTCGCAGGGTACTCATCACCGGCATAGGGGCCGTCACGCCTATCGGCATCGCCGTGGGCGGGCTCTGGCAGGGGCTCAGGGCCGAGCGCTCGGCCGTCACGCTGGTCTCACGCTTCGACGCCGAGCCCTTCCGCAGCCGCGTAGCAGCCGAAGTCAGGGACTTCAATCCACTGGACTTCCTCGAGCAGAAGCGATCCCGTCGCCTCGACCGCTTCGGGCAATTCTCCGTCGCAGCCGCCCGGATGGCTCTGGAGGACGCGGAGATCGACCTCGCCGCATGCGAGCGCGAGCGCGTGGGCTGCACCATGGGGACCGCCCTCGGCGGCGTGGGCTACGCCGAGGAGCAGTGCGGCCGCTACATGAACGGCGGCCTCAGAGCGGTGGATCCGGCACTCGCGCTCATGGTATTTGGCGGGGCCTCGAGCTGCAACGTGGCGCTGGAGTTCGGAGTTCAGGGGCCCAACAGTACCAATGCCATGAGTTGCGCGTCGGGGACCATCGCCGTAGGAGAGGGCTTCCGAGCGGTGAGGGACGGGTACGCCGACGTGATGATCTCCGGCGGAGCGGAGGCTCCTCTCTGGCCGCTCTGCTTCGGAGCCTTCGCCATCATCAAGGCCATGTCGACGAGGAACGACGACCCCGCCACCGCCTCTCGCCCCTTCGACCGCGATCGCGACGGCTTCGTCATGGGCGAGGGGTCGGCAGTGCTCATACTGGAGGAGCGAGAGCGGGCCATCGCGCGAGGAGCCAGGATCTATGGCGAGGTACTGGGCTTCGGCACCTCGAGCGATGCGTACCACATGACGGCCCCCCGGCCCGACGGCTCCCAGGCAGCGCGCTCGGTGACCGATGCGCTGGCCGACGCCCATGTGAGTGCGCGCGAGGTGGGCTACGTCAATGCCCACGGCAGCTCCACGCCGCTCAACGACGCCACCGAGACCGTGGCCCTCAAGCGAGTGTTCGGCGAGCGGGCCTACGGCGGTGATGATGGGGTGCAGGTGAGCGGGACGAAGGGCTACTACGGGCACGCCCTCGGGGCGAGCGGCGCCATAGAAGCGGCCATCTGCGCGCTGGCCATGGAGCGCGACTGGCTCCCGCCCACCATTAACCTCTGCACCCCCGACAATCAGTGCGACCTGGACTACATCCCCCGTTCGGGTCGCGGCTCGTGTCCCGAGCTACTGGTGTCGAACTCCTTCGGCTTCGGCGGCATCAACGCTGCCCTGGTCCTCAGGAAACACAGCTGACCGGGACTCAGGCGATCCGGTCAGCTCGCTCGCCCACTCCTATCGCACCCAACGACCGACGCAGCGCGTTCCTCACGCTGCGTTCGAGACCACGCTGATCGGAGAACGGATGGTCGGCTCGCCACGCCGAGAGCTCGACAACGGTCTTGGCCATCACTGGATGCCCGCCCGCGCTGCCGTAGGCCAGGAAGATCTCGCGCAGCTTGTCGCCCAGACGCGCGCTGGGGGAGAGCGCTCGCGTGCTCATGACCAACTTCGATCCGAAGACGCCCGATACGGCCGATACGCTAGCGCCAGCCATCCCGAGACAGAACTCGGCAAGCTGGGCTACGATGTGCTCCTGATCCTCCGGGAGTCTGCCCAGATGCACATACGCGAGACCATCGCGAACGCGCGCTCGCTGGAGTGCCTGCCCGAATCTCTTGAGTGCCAGCGGACGATAGGACGGATGCTGGATGCGGCGTAGCAGGGCATGATCGGCTCGAGGGAAGAGCCGGGCGAACATTTCCAGATCTTCCTCACTCGCCGAGCGCGACAGAGACTTGGTATCGGTGACGATGCCGTACAGGAGAGCAGTGGCCAGCCTGGTAGAGAGCGGCTCCGTGCTCTCCGCCAGCAGGTATTCTGTGGCCATGGTGGCGCTGGCGCCGAACCAGGTGCGCACGTCGCGATAGCGCGCATGGTATTCGCCGCTCGCGGGATGATGGTCCAACACGGCCGCCACCTCGCCGAGCGCGTTGCCGAAGTACGGAGGCTGGACGTCAACGAGAACGAGCGGTGCGAAGTTGTCGAGCTCCTCGCGCTGCACGTGACGCACGCGGACGCCGAGCTCGTCGAGGAGCCTCATATTCTCTGGCCTGGTGACCTGGCCCAGAGTGATGATCGGCGATCGCTCAGGTCGCAGACCCAGCGCCTGGCGCAGCGCGAGCGCCGATGCGATGGCGTCCGGGTCGGGGTCATTCTGTACCAGGAAGGAGCAGGAGCGCGCGCCATCGAGCGCGCACCGGAGGCCGCGGAGGCGCTTGCGGGCCGACATGCGTCTGAGCACGACCTCGATCGCATCGGCGAGAAGCTCGCTCTCATCTACCCACGTGATCCCATCGCGGACGGTGCCATGCCGCCGCTGACCACTCTCCTGGTGATCGATCACCAGAACCGATGGGAGCGACAGAGCGCGGGAGACGGTCTTCGCGACGCGCTTCGCGATCTCCTCGTCCACCAGATCGATGATGACGATGGCTTCACGATCGCGGAGCGGCGCGTAGGTCTCGACGTCAGTCGGGTCGCCCCTCAGCACGGTGGACCACGACGGCGCAGCGCGATCGTCGTCCATCCACAGATAGATCGCGCGTCCGGCAAGCGCACTCCGCCGGAGCGCCATGAAGCGCTCCGGATGATTGGAGACGAAGAGTGCCGAGATCCTGGGGCGCTGGGGCGCCGCGACATTTCCCGCTATTGTGTCCACCGATCAGCGCGTCTGGTTTCGCCGGAACTACTTACCTGTTGAGCCCTGCCTGCAGGACTCGGCCGCGAAGTGGCTCGGCGCGATCGCCGCCATCCGCGCGCTCCCCGCGGCCTCATCACTGGGCATCATGGTCCCGTGGGTATCACGAACTGCTGGCGGTATCGCTCGATCGATTCGAGGAGGATGCGCATCGCCTCCTCGCTCTTACGCCAGCCGATCGTCTGCACGCGTTTCCCCTCCAGATCCTTGTAGATGTGGAAGAAATGCTCCACTTCCTTCAGATAGTGCTGAGGAATGTCAGCTATGTCGAAGTACTCGCCGTAGAACGGGTCCGCGCACGGCACCGCCAGGATCTTGTAGTCCTGTTCACCTCGGTCCAGCATGTCGAGGACGCCAATCGGGCGCACGTCTATCTGACAGCCAGGAAAGGTGGGCTCGTTGAGCAGCACCAGCACATCGCACGGGTCGTTGTCCTCCGAGAGCGTCTGCGGCACGAAGCCGTAGTCCCCGGGATAGTGCACGGCCGAATAGAGTACGCGATCCAGGCGGATCAGCCCGGATTTCTTATCGAGCTCGTATTTGTTGCGGCTGCCACTGGGAATCTCTATAAATGCCGTGACCTCCTCCGGCGCGTGCTTGCCAGGAGGAAGATCGTGCCAGGGATGCATCACTGTGCGACGCTCTGCCCCGCCCCGGCGGCGCTGCCCGCAGGCTCGCGCTGCATGGTGCCCTTGTACGACAGAGTCTCATTGCCCACCCCGAAGTTGCTCTCGTTGAGCTTGGCCACCCGGGCCATCTGCTCGGCGCTCAGGTCAGGCTTATCCGAGGCGGCGGCGAACTCGGCCAACTGCTCGTTGTCGTAGATATTGGGGAGCGTAGTGACCACCCGCGGCTCCGCCAGCAGCCACTTCAGTGCGGCCTGACCCAGCGTCATCTGTGGGGTGAGGAAGTCGAGCGTCTTCACCTTCTTGACACCATTGATGAGCCAGGAGTGCGGGCGGTGCCGCCGGTGATCGTGCTCCGGGAACACCGTGTTCTCGGTGTACTTACCCTCGAGCATCCCCGAGGCGTGCGTCACGCGGATGTTGAAGCAGCAGTTGGGGGCATTCTTGATCGCCGCCTCGAGCATGGTCGTGCCAGGATGCTGCTCGATGATGTTCCAGATCATCTGGATGGTGTTGATGTCGCGCTCGCGCTCCACGAGCTCCACCGCCTCGTAGAGCCAGCCGATGGCTGGACCGAATGCGGCACCCCAGGCGCGTATCTTCCCCTCGCGCTGGAATCCGCGGAGCGTCTCCCAGATCTCGGGATTGCGCACATGCTCCATCTTGATGTTGTGGAGCTGCACGACGTCTATGTAGTCTGTCTCGAGTCGCTCGAGGCACTTGTCCAGTGCCATGCGCAGGTACGCGGCGTCGAAGCGCTGCGGCAGCTCGTTCTGACCGCGCCGCGCCTTGGCGTTCGCGGGATCGTAGAAGTCGTAGCCGATCTTGGTGGCGTACACCACCTTGTCGCGCAATCCCCGGTCGCCGAACGCCCGCGCGAGCTGCCGCTCGGAGCGTCCGTTGCCATAGGTGTCGGCCGCGTCGAAGAAAGTGATGCCGTGTTCATCATACGAATCGCACAGCATCGCGATGGCTTCGTCGTCCGTCTTCTCCCCCCACCATCCGGTGGAGATCGTCCACATACCAAACCCGACCTCGCTAACCGAGATGTCGGTGCCGGGGAAAGTGCGGTAATGCATGAATGCGTCCTCTACGTTTGGAGCCTGGTTGATCAGACGAGCCGCTCGGCGGCATCGGTCGCGAAATAGGTGATGATGAAATCGGCGCCCGCGCGGCGTATGCTCAGCAGCGACTCCAACATGGCGCGCTCACCATCGAGCCATCCGCGCTCCGCGGCAGCCTTAATCATAGCGTACTCGCCACTCACCTGATAGGCGGCTAGTGGGTAGCCGGTGTCGTCCTTCACGCGCGCGATGATGTCGAGGTACGGGCCAGCAGGCTTCACCATGATGACATCGGCACCTTCGTCGATGTCGAGTCTCACCTCACGCAGCGCCTCGCGGGCATTAGCCGGGTCCATCTGATACCCGCGCCGATCGCCCTGCTTGGGCGCCGACTCGGCCGCTTCGCGAAATGGACCGTAGAACACCGACGCATACTTCGCCGCGTACGAGAGGATGGCGGTGTCGGCGAGCCCCGCGTGGTCGAGCGCACGACGTATCGCGCCCACCCGCCCATCCATCATGTCGCTCGGCGCTACCATGTCGGCGCCGGCACGCGCGTGCGAGAGCGACTCCTTGACCAGCAACTCGAGAGTCGCGTCGTTGTCCACCTCACCATCGCGCAGTATCCCGCAGTGTCCGTGATCGGTGTACTCGCACATGCACACGTCGGTGATCACCAGCAGATCGGGCAACTCGCGCTTGAGAGCGCGCACGGCCTCCTGCACCGGCCCTTCGTCGTCCCAGGCCTGCGATCCCGTGGCGTCCTTGCTCTCGGGGATCCCGAAGAGCAACACCCCTCCCACTCCGGCCTTCGCGGCTCGCTCGGCATCGCGCACCATCTCGTCCACCGAGAGTTGCGCCACCCCCGGCATGGTCCCCACTGGCCGCCTCACCCCCTTGCCAGCGCGCACAAACAGTGGAAGCACCAGTTGCTCCGGCGCTAGCCGCGTCTCGCGGACGAGTCCGCGCAACGCGGCCGTACGCCGCAAGCGCCTGGGACGATAGGAGGGGAAGGAAGGCATGTTGACTGCGGGGTTCAGGGTTCAGGGGGCAGGGTTCAGGAACTGCTAACTACGGGGTTCAGGGTTCAGGTGGCAGGGTTCAGGAACTACCTCGGGGTCGGGAGCTCCACGCAACGAGCCGTTCCTGAACCCTGAACCCTGCACCCTGAACCCTGTAGTTCTCATTCCGGTTGTGGCATCGGAAGCTTGGTGGCGGCGCGGAGGGTGGCGAGGATCTCGCCGGCGCCCTGGCGCAGGAGGTCGGCGGCCAGCTCCTCGCCGGCGAGTGATGGAGACGACGGGTCGACTGGGATGGTGCCGCGCAGCACGCGACGGCCGGCGGCATCGGCGATCAGGCCGTGGAGGAGCAGGCCGGCATCGGAGCTCACCACGAGCGCTCCAATAGGTACCTGGCAACCACCTTCGAGCGCCGCCAGGAAAGCGCGCTCGGCCGTGACAGCTATCCTGGTGGGACCGTGGTCCAGCGGCGACAGCAGCGCGTTCAACTCGGCATCGTCGGCACGCGACTGAACCGCAATCGCGCCCTGTCCCGCGGCCGGGAGCCAATCGGGCGGCTCGAGCCACGCGTCGATGCGCTGGTGGGCGCCGAGTCGCTTGAGGCCCGCCGCGGCCAGGATCGCGGCGTGTACCTGGCCTTCGTCCACCTTGCGCAGGCGCGTGGGGACATTGCCGCGCAACTCCACGGCATCCACGTCGGGGCGCAGATTCTGGAGCAGCGCGCGGCGGCGCAGGCTCGAGGTGCCCACGCGGCTCCCGCGCGGAAGATCGGCAAGGGTATCGGCGAAGATGGCGTCGTTCACCACCAGCACGTCGCGCGGGTCCTCTCTCTCGAGAAGGGCGACGATGATCAATCCCTCGGGCGATTCTGTGGGGAGATCCTTCAGCGAGTGTACACAGCAGTCCACGCGACCGGCGACCAGCGCCTCTTCGAGCTCGTGCGTGAACAACCCCTTGGCGCCGATACCGCTCAACGGTACATCCAGGCGCTTGTCGCCAGTGGTCTTGAAGGAGACCACTTCGGCCTCCACGCCCTGCGCCGCGAGCGCCGCCTGCACGAGGCGTGATTGCCGGAGCGCAAGCTCGGAGGAACGCGACGCGATGCGGAGCGCACCGCTACGCGATGCACGCCCATCAGCCTTGCGCATCAGCTTCGCGCTCCGCCGAACGGGCGAGGTGGCATGGTTGGCGACAAACTAAACCCCCTGGCGGTCGGTGCCGGAGTCCGAAAGAGTACGCGCTACCGTGAGCGGTTCCGGCGGTGCGGCAATCATCTCCACCGCATCCACCAGCGAGGCGATGGTAGCCTCGCGCGCTTCCATATCTACTGTGAGGCCGAGAGCGCGCGCGGTCTCGCTGGTGATCGGGCCCATCGTGACGATGCGCGTGCTGCGCGCCGGGGCCAGGCCCACCGCATCCACGAAGTAGCGCACGGTGGAACTCGACGTGAACGTGAGAACATCAACGTCGCCACGATCGAGCGCCTCACGCACCGCCAGAGCGCCATCGCTAGCCGGCACCGAGCGGTAGATCGGGATATCGTCCACTTCCGCGCCCATCGCGCGGATGCCGGCCGCCAGCACGTCGCGCGCGCCCTCGGCCCTCGGATAGAGAACGCGCGCGCCGCGAATATGTTCCTCGATCTCTCCTCCCCCTTCCCCTCGCACCTCCACTGCGCCCTCCGCAGCCCGCAACGCCTCGATGACTCCCTCGGCCTGGAAGCGCTCGGGGACCACGTCCGGCGCCAGCCCGTGCTCGAGGAGCGCCGCCGCGGTGCCGGGTCCGACCGCTACCAGCCGAACGCCGGCCAGGGCGCGCGCATCCCGACCGCTCGAGCGCAGCTCCTCCCATACCAATCGGACGCTGTTCTGACTCGTGAACACGGCCCATCGGTATTCGCCAATCCGCGCGAGAGCTGAGCGCAGCGGTGCAGTGTCCAGCGGCTCGATGCTGATGGACGGCGCCTCGATCACATCGGCGCCGAGCTCGCGCAGGCGCGCAGTCAACTCCGAGGCCTGTGTGCGGGCGCGGGTGACGACGATGCGCTTGCCGTACAGAGGCCGGTTGTCGAACCACCGGATCTCGTCGCGCAGGGCCACCACGCGACCAATCACGGTTATGGAAGGCGCCTGGATCCCCTCTCGCCGCGCCGCGTCCACCAGGTCGCCGAGCGCCGCAGTCACCGTGCGCTGGCGTGGGTAGGTCCCCCACTCGATCACCGCTGCCGGCATCTCGGGCGGCATGCCGCCCTCCACCAGCGCACGTACGATCTCGGGGAGGCGCTTCACGCCCATGTAGAGAACAAGCGTCCCACCGGAGCGAGCGAGCGCCGGCCAGTTGGTGCCCAGCTCCTCCTTGGTGGGATCCTCGTGCCCCGTGACGAAGGTTACCGAGGTCGCCGCGCCGCGGTGAGTGACGGGAATCCCCGCGTAAGCACTGGCCGCGACACCGGCGGTGACGCCAGGAACGATCTCGAACGGGATCCCCGCACCAGCAAGGGAGAGCGCTTCTTCACTACCGCGGCCAAAAATCAGAGGGTCGCCCCCCTTGAGGCGCACCACACGTTTCCCCTCCCTCGCGAGGCGGAGCAGCAACTCGGTAATCTCGGCCTGCTTCACCGACGATGCCTTGCCCCCCCGCTTCCCAACGTAGTGCAGTTCCGCGGCCTCGTTGACCGTACCGCCACCCAGAATGACTGGGTTGACGAGCGCGTCGTACACCACGGCATCGCACGCCGCGAGCAGATCGCGCGCGCGCACCGTGAGGAGCCCAGGGTCGCCCGGGCCCGCGCCCACAAGGTACACAACGCCAATGGAGTTCCGCCGCTGAGATGACATATGAGCAAGATGCCCGGCTGAATGTGCCAACTCAACCTGCGAGCGGACTCCGAAGCCTCGAGCTCCCGGCCCCCACATCCCTAGCCCGGCAGCTGAATGTGCCAACTCAACCCATGAGCGGACCCCAATGGAGGTTCGCGCTGGCTTCGCGGAGGGCAATCCTGCCAACCTGGCGAATTCCGGGGGCGTGCCTCTCCACCGAGCGCGTGCATCTCGCGCCAGCAAGACGTATCATCTCCTGGTGACCGCCACGCATCCCCGCACCGTGCTCCTAGGCTGCTCGTTCGCCAGCCTCGAGCTCCTGTACCGCTACGCTCGCGAGAGGGGCCGCTTCTCTCCGGGTGAGATGACCGTGGTGGAGCCACTCGAGCACCACGAATACATCCCGCTCGTGCACGAGGTGGCCGGCGGTTCGCGCGTTCGCTCCGACCTGCTGTTCGACACTCCAGCCTTCTGCCGCGCCATAGGGGCGGAATGGGTGGCTGGCGCGGCCGCCCGGCTCGACGAAGCCCGGCGGCTGGTGATCCTGGCCGACGGACGCGAGCTGGAGTACGACCGGGTGGTCATCGCCGTGGGAAGCGTCCCCGACGTCCCCGAGCGGTTCGCGACCATGAGCGCCGTCATCCCCGCCAAGTTCCTCGGCTCCGCCGAATCGCTGCGCCGGCGGCTGCACGTCCTCCGCGTCTCAGGCGCCAGCGTTCTGCGCGTGGTGGTAGCAGGGGCAGGGATCACCGGAGTGGAGTGGAGCGCGGAGCTTGCGGGCGCCCGTGTGGACGGTGCGCGAATAGCCACGACGCTCGTGTGCGCCCATCCGCGCATCTTGCCGCGCTTCCAGCTCGGCGTGGCGCGGCGGGCGGAACGCGCACTCCGCACGCTCGGCGTGGAGATCCTCATCGCTCGGCGGGTGACTGGGATCACCGCCGAGCAGGTCGTGCTCGAGGGCGGCATAGGATTGTCCTTCGACGTGGTCGTCTGGGCCGGCGGTGTCCGGGCCAACCCGCTCGTGGCGGCTCTCTGTCTACCAGCGACCGACAGCGGCCACATCACCGTGACGCCCCGGCTGGCGGTGCCCGGCCACGATGGCGTCTACGCCATGGGCGACTGCGCCCGGATAATCGACGACACCGGCCGCACCTGGCCCACCATGGAGCGGGCGATCGAGGCGATCTGGCAGGGCGCCTATCTAGCCCGCCGCTTCGCTGCCGGCTGGGCACCCGATACTGGCCCCGCGCACCGGCTACGCCGCGACTTCTTCTACGGCATATCGCTGGGCCCGTCGCGCGGCGCCATTGTCTACAAGCACTTCATAACGACCGGCAAGTTCGAGCACTGGTTCCGAAGATGGCTCCAGTGGGCGTACTACGCGCGCTTCCGGCTATTGGGACGGCGGCTAAAGTAACTACGGGCTTCAGGGTTCAGGGTGCAGGGTTCAGGAACTACGAACTACGGAGGGATCAGGAATCAGGTAACTACCTCGGGGGCGGGATCTCTCCCCGAGGAGCCCTTTCTGATCCCTGATCCCTGCTTCCTGCAGTTCCTGAACCCTGCCCCCTGAACCCTGAACCCCGTAGTTCAACTGCTCGGCGCCTCCACCAGATGCTGAGAGCGTAGGCTCCGTAGACCACGACCGCGACGATGTATGCGGCGTGGTAGTATCCGGCGTTCTCGGGGATCATCGGCGATCCTCCTTCTCGAGCGCGGCCTGCTCCACCGCCAGGCGGTAGCGAGCGCGGAAGAACGCGAAGAACAGGACCATGAACGAGACGAACGCGAAAAGCAGTGTCTCGAGCATCTCCTTGGGGAGCGAGGGTGAGCTCGGCTTGATGACTATCGGCATGGGATGGAGCGTGCGGAACAGATACACGCTCAGATGGATGAACGGGATCAGCAGAGCGCCGAGAATGCCGAGGACCGCCGAATAGCGGGCGCGCATGCCAGGTTCCTCGATCGCTCCGCGGAGTACCAGGTAGCCCACGTAGATGAACCAGAGGAAGAGCGTGAGCGTGAGCCGTGCATCCCACGTCCACCACGTTCCCCACACGGGCTTCCCCCAGAGCGGTCCCGATATGAGCACCATCGTGGTGAAGACCACGCCCACCTCAGCAGCGCTCTCGGCCACGAGGTCGAGCTTCGGCTCCTTGAGCCAGAGGTAGAGAATGCTCGTGAACGCAACGATCCCGAAGGCCAGGAAGGCAGCCAGCGCAGCCGGCAGGTGCAGGTAGAAGATCTTCTGCGCCGGTCCCTGGACCATCTCGATGGGCGTGAAGTAGATGACGCGCACGAAGGTGGCCGCCACCAGCACGACGGCCGCGGCGAACAACCAGTCCATGCCTCTCGCCGGAGCGCGCGCTCCCGCGGTGGTGCCGCTGCGCGCCCCGCTCGTCAATGTGGAATCGCTCATTCTTCCAACGTATATGGGAAGGCCAGCATGCACGCGGCCACGAAAACAATGTCGAACGCCAGAAGGATCTTGAGCCAGCCAGCTGCCTCCGCCACCGGGCGGCCAGCCAGAAGGCGCGCCGTCGCCTGCGCAGCCGGCATCACGACCGGCACGAAAAACGGTAGCGACAGCATGGGCAACAGCAACTCGGCCATGCGGGTATTCACGGCCATCGCGCTGAACAACGTACCTACAGCCACGAGACCCACCGCTGCCAGCAAGGCTATGGCCGCTATCGCCAGTGCGCTACCACCGAACGGCATGTTGTAGAACAAGGCGATCGCCGGTATCGCTATCGCCTGCACCGCCGCGACGAACACGAGGTTGGCGAAAGCCTTCCCCAGATAGATCGCCTCGCGCGGCACAGGTGCGCCCAACAGCCCGTCGATTGCCCGATCTTCCATCTCCACGCTGAACGAGCGGTGCAGTCCCAGCAATCCCGCGAAAGTAAAGATCACCCACAGCACGCCGGGGGCCAAGTCGATGGCCGACACGGCGGTGGGATCCCAGGCGAAGTAGAAGATCACGATCCCGAGGAGCGCGAAGACGACGGCGGAGAAGAACGCCGTCCTCGTTCGGAACTCGATCGCGAGATCCTTTCGCGCAATGAGCACCGCGGCTGAAAAAACGGAAAGCGGCTTCAGACTATCCATCCCGTCACCAGCTCGCGGTAATCCGCGGCGTAGGTACTGGCGTCGAGCGCTTCGCGCTCCTCGATGCGCGCGAAGCGGCCATCGCGCATGATCGCCGCCCTCGTGGCCAGCGCCAGCCCCTCCTCGATGTTGTGTGTCACGAGCACTAATGCGGCTCCACGGGACTGCAGTTCCACGAGCGTGGTCGCGAGCGCCGCCGCACCCGCGGCATCGAGGCCGGTGAATGGCTCATCCAGCAACACCACCCTCGGCTCGTGAACCATGGCCCGCGCCACCGAGACCCGCTGCTGCAGCCCACGGCTCAGCGAGCGCACCGGAGTAGCAGCCCTGTCGAGGATCTGCATGCGCTCGAGCGCCTTCTCCGCGGCGCGCCGTGCATCGCGCACCCCGTACAGCTTCGCCGAGAGCTCCACGTTCTCGCGCGCCGTGAGCGCGCCGTAGAGCATGCTGGCGTGCGAGATGAGCCCCACAGCCGCCCTCACCTCCGGCCCGCCCGGCAGCGGAATGCCATCGATCCGCGCCGTCCCCGATGTGGGCTTCAGCAGCCCCGCCAGCACGCGCAGCAACGTGGTCTTCCCGGCGCCATTCGGCCCGAACACCGCAAGGCATTCGCCGCCGCCCAGGACGAAGCTCACCCCGTCCACCGCTCGCCGGCCTCCGAACGCGCGCGACAACCCGTCCGCCTCGACTATCGGCTGAGAGCCCGAGCGCGCCTGTTGCCCGGGCGACATGCATTCACCCATTCCTAGTCCCGTGCCACGAGGTACTTGGCGGCGTGCCGCGGCGACCGTTGGCGAAGCGCCTCTCGGAGCTCCGGCACTCCCAGGGCACGCGCGGCCAGGTGCGCGGCGTAGGAGTGCCGGAGCGTGTGGGGTCCGATGCGCCCAGCTATGTCTTCGCCAAGATCCGCGGCACGAGCTATCCGCCGCAGCCGATCCCACGCGCGCTGACGCGACGTGTGCAGCCGGGTACGCGGGTGGATGAACACGAATGGCTCGTGGGACGTCCGCACGGGGCGAGGACGCTCTGCCAGCCAGGCCGAGAGCCAGCGCGCAGCATCGCCCTCCACCGTCACCCTGCTCTCCTCGCCCCGGCGCCCCACCACGTTCAGGTGCATCACCGCCGGGCCGCCACGCACTGCGTCGGTGGTGAGCCCGATCGCCTCGGAGACGAGTAGCGCGGCATGATAGCACAGCCCGTACAGAGCGAGATCCATCCGCTCGGCAGCGCCCGTGGGCTGCCTCGCACGCGTCTCGAGCCAGTCGAAGATCGCATGCACCTCCCGTTCCGACATCACCTGCGGCGCCTTGGGCTCGCACACCGGTTCGGCCAGCGCCTCCGCGGGACCGGGCGCGCGGAGCTCCTCCTCGACCACCAGGTAACGATAGAATGACTTGATCGACTGCAGGTGGCGCCGCACAGTTGGGCGCGCCCACTCCTCGTAGACGGCACGCGCGTGCAGATACTCGGCCAGGTCACTGGGCAGTAGTTCGTCGATCGGCCGGGGCGCGTACGCGCGCGCGAGACCGGCCACGTCGGTGTGGTACGCCTCGATGGTCGACTCGGCCTTCCCCATCTTCTCCAGCCACGCCGAGAAGCGATGCACCGGATCGAAGTTGGGCTCCGGAGTGGGGATTCGAAACTCAGGATTCGAGATGGTCGGCTCAGAGTTCGGGAAACGACGCAGTGTCTGGTTGAAAGGTACTCCCCCGATCACGAATATCGCATGCCCGGCATCGGGGTAACATCGCACGGAGATGGGTGGCGACTTGCGAAGATGGGTGGTCGCGCCACATTACTGAAGCTGGCAAACTGTCGACCGCGTGCGTCGCACGATGGTCGCTCCGGATGTGCGCTGACCACCGAGATGACACCGCGCATCTCCCGTGCTCCACCACGCGAGGCCGATCATGACCGATATCGACGTCCTGCTCCAGGAAAACCGCAAATTCCAGCCACCCGCCGAATTCACGCGGGATGCCATCGTTTCCGATCGCGACGTCTACGAGAGCGCCGCCAGCGACACCGAGGCATTCTGGGCCGAGCAGGCTCGCGAGCTGGAGTGGTCCAAACCGTGGAACAAGGTGCTCGACTGGCAACCGCCGTGGGTCAAGTGGTTCGTGGGCGGAAAGCTGAACGCGAGCGTCAACTGCCTCGACAGGCACGTGCGCACGGCGCGCCGGAACAAGGCTGCGCTGATCTGGGAGGGCGAGCCGGGCGACAAGCGCACGCTCACGTACTGGGACCTGTATCGTGAGGTCTGCAAGTTCGCGAACGTGCTCAAGGAACTCGGCGTGAAGCGCGGTGATCGCGTGGCGATCTACCTCCCCATGGTACCCGAGGCGGTGATCGCCATGCTGGCCTGCGCGCGCATCGGCGCCCCGCATTCGGTGGTGTTCGGAGGATTCTCCGCGGACTCGCTCCGCGACCGCATCAACGACGCCGAGGCGAAGGTTCTCATCACAGCCGACGCCGGCTACCGCCGCGGCCAGATCATCCAGCTCAAGCGAAACGCCGACAAGGCGCTCGAGGAAACGCCCAGCATCGAGCACGTGGTTGTTGTGATGCGCCTCACGAGCGCGAGTGGCGACGAGTCGCTGGCCGACATGAAGCCCGGCCGCGACCTCTGGTGGCACCGCCTCATGCGCGACGCACCCGCTGTCTGCGAGCCGGAGGAGATGGACGCGGAAGACGTGCTCTACATCCTCTACACCTCCGGGACCACGGGGAAGCCCAAGGGCATCGTGCACACCACCGGCGGCTACATGACCGGCTGCTACGCCACCACCAAGATGGTGTTCGACATCAAGGATAGTGACGTCTTCTGGTGTACTGCCGACGTGGGCTGGGTGACAGGACATTCCTATGTCGTGTACGGTCCGCTCGCCTGCGGCGCCACGTGCCTGATGTACGAGGGTGCTCCGGACTGGCCGGACAAGGATCGCTTCTGGTCGATCTGCGAGCGTTACGGAGTCACAGTCTTCTACACCGCGCCAACCGCCATCCGCGCCTTCATGAAGTGGGGCGCCCAACTACCGGCAAAGCACGATCTCTCTCAACTCCGGCTCCTGGGCTCGGTGGGCGAGCCGATCAACCCGGAAGCCTGGATGTGGTATCGTGAGCACATCGGGCGCGGTCGCTGCCCCATCGTCGATACCTGGTGGCAGACGGAGACCGGAGCGATCATGGTCACCCCGCTACCAGGTATAACGGAGACAAAGCCCGGGAGCGCGACGATCCCCTTCCCCGGCATCTCGGTCGACCTGCTCGATAGCAAGGCCAACTCGATCCCGGTTGGTGGCGGGCTCCTCGCGATCACCAAGCCCTGGCCGGCCATGCTCCGCACCATCTGGGGCGACCCCGACCGCTACGTGAGCACCTACTTCTCCAAGTGGCCCAACCGCCCCGATCTCTACTTCCCGGGTGACGGCGCCAAGCGGGACGACGACGGCTATTTCTGGATCCTCGGTCGCATCGACGACGTGCTCAACGTGGCCGGCCATCGGATCGGCACGATGGAAGTGGAGTCGGCACTCGTCTCGCACCCGGCCGTCGCGGAGTCGGCGGTGGTGGGGAAACATCACGAGCTCAAGGGCCAGGCGCTCGCTGCCTTCGTGACTCTGCGTGAGGGCTACGAACCTTCGCTCGAGTTGCGCGAGGAGCTTCGTGATCATGTGGCCGAGAAGATCGGCGCGCTCGCCAAACCCGACGACATCCTGTTCAGCGCCGATCTCCCGAAGACCCGCTCGGGCAAGATCATGCGCCGCCTTCTGCGCGACATCGCCGAGGGCCGCGCGCTGGGCGACACCACGACGCTGGCGGATCCGGCGGTGGTGGCGAGGCTGAAGGATCAGTACGAGGAACAGGAAGCGTGACGGGGAGGCGTGGTGGAATGACGCCGACCGCCGCTCTCACCTCCGGGTGAACGAGGATGCGTGGGCTGACAGTTCTTCTGGGCAGCACCCTGGGCAGCGGGCTCGGTTGGTGGGCCGGCTCGCCCATGGGGATCTTCGGCTCCGTCACGCTGAGCGCCGTCGGCAGCGGAGTGGGATTCTACATCGTGCGACGGCTATGGAATGAATATCTACCCTGACGGCTTCCTGGAGTAAGATCCAGCTCCAGGAAGCCCGGCACCGAGGCGCGCAGCCACCGCCGGCGTACACGATTTGCATATGAAATCGTTTCCTGTCGTACGGATCGGCGAGCTCAATCGGGGAGGGGAACGCCATGGCCAGGTGCGAGATGTGCGGGAACGACTACTATCTGTCGTTCGAGGTGGTCGCGGCCGGAGAGACGCATGTATTCGACAGCTTCGAATGCGCCATCAACAAACTGGCGCCGGTCTGTGACCACTGCGGTTGCAAGATCATCGGTCACGGCATCGAGGCCAACGGGACCTTCTACTGCTGCGCGCACTGCGCGCACGAGGAAGGGGCGGTCAAGGCGGTCGACCACGTGTGAGCCGAGCGTCAGGCACGTGGTCACGCTAGCGCCATTCCCAAGTACGGCCACGAGTACCTCAGCGGCCGAGCACTCGGCGGAGCGGTCCGCTCGTTGAGCAGCGCACCTGCGTCGACGCCCGCACGTCAGAGCGATAGCGGCCTCGGTACCCACGCACGCATTCACGAGGTTGTGCGCCGCATACCTCGCGGGCGCGTGGCGACATACGGACAGATCGCCTTGCTGGCGGGCCTTGGTCGCCAGGCCAGGCTCGTGGGCTACGCGCTCAACGCACTCCCGCGCGGTACCGTCGTACCCTGGCACCGCGTCATCAACGCCCGCGGCCGCATCAGCGCTCGCGCGGGCGAACCGGCCGGGAGCGTCATTCAACGACTCAGGCTCGAGAGCGAGGGGGTGGAGTTCGACGCGCGCGGCCAGGTACCGCTCGAGCGCTTCCGGTGGAAGCCGCGCGGAGTACGGTAACCGCGCCTTCTACCCGACCAGCACAGCAGCCGACCGGCATCCCGACTGAGACGGCTGCATGGACGCAGTGTCCGCGCCTATTTGGCCATTCCTGCTTCCCGTAGTTGCGGCAACGACTGCGGCGGGATGGACACCATGTGGTCGCATTCGGTACAGACGTCTACCAGCACGTCGCGCACGGCGAGTCGTGAGTGCGCGAGCTGTACCGTGCGTAGCTCGAAGCGCGTCCGCACCATCTTGCGGCAGCGGCGACAGGTATTCGATGCGTAATCTCCCACTCTCCAGGCGCGTCTCATAACTACCTCACTTCTGCTGCGTTGTGATCCAGGTGATCTCGCATCATGGGAACCCCGCGAGCCAGCGTGTTACAACTGGACCTACGGTACTATCCGCGAGAAAGTTTCCTTCTCCGGGAACCGGAGCATCGCCGTGAAGGAATCTCGGTAAGGACCTCGTCGTCCCAGCGACGATTGGAAGCGGTCGGGCGGACGCGTACACGCGTACACGCGTACAGAGAGCCTCAGGCTCGGCCATACCGAAACCGAGCACGAAATCAGACCGTATGATAGAGACAGACGGATGGAGGCGATCTACGAGACATCTATCGTTCCCCGGTCGGGTCGCTGGTGCCGCTGGTCGTCCTACACCAACGCTCGGTGGCGCTGCCACGTTCCAGCAGCAGCCGCTGGCGGCGCGCGTATTCATTCCGCAGATTCAGAGGGTGAACGTCGGGCGCCATCTGTGCTGGGTGCCGCCCGTCCCGGGACGCGGTAATCGGAGTCAATCCACATGATGCAGAACGCACCGGTCGCACAACCGCAGTCGTCCTCCGATCTTGCCACGCAGATCCGTGCTCAGGTGCGCCAGCAGGTGGAGGAGGCGCGACAGGCGGCACGCGAGGCAGCGCGCCAGGCCAGTGAGCAATCGCAGAGCGGGAGTCCGGTAATCCTGGTTCCACCCACGCCGCCCCAACCGATGGACACGATCCCTCCTCAGGTCGTGGACATCACCGTGTTCTTCTTCATCACTATCGCCGTGATCCTCATCGGTCTGCCCATCGCCCGTGCCATCGGACGCCGGATAGATCACAAGCCGTACAAGCAGAAGATCGACCCGGCGATGGCCGAGCAGCTCCAGCGCATCGAGAGCACAGTGGAGTCGATGTCCATCGAGATCGAGCGTATCTCGGAGGCACAGCGGTACATGGCTCGCCTGCAGACGGAGAACCGCGAGCCGGTACCGCTGCCGCGCCGCAGCGAGCCCTGACTCCACGCACGACGGGCGGTACATCTCGTAGATGCACCGCCCGTCATCCGCGGGCGAAGACAGCGATAGTCAGAAACCAGATCGCGTGCCCAGCGGCACCCAGGACCATCGCGGAGCTATAGCAGAAAGACAGCGGCATCCGCTCCAGATGGCGATCCCGGCGTCACCCGGCGCTCGGCCGCCCCGTGTTCGGCAGCGCCGCCGAAAGTGCAAAAGCGGGTGGGCGCCTCGGCATGGCGGCCTGCTCATAAGCGTAAGCCAGCTTGATGAGCACGGGCTCCGACCAGGCGCGGCCAATGAACGAGAGTCCCACGGGGAGTCCGAATACGTAGCCGGCCGGCACGGTGATACTCGGATAACCCGACACAGCCGCGGGGGTCGAGGAGCTGCCGCCCGACCCGGCATCACCATTCACGAGGTCCACCAGCCACGGCGGCCCCTGGGTGGGCGCGATGAGCGCGTCGAGCTTGTACTTGTCCATCACCGCATCGATCCCGTCCTGGCGAGTGGCGGTGTGGCACTTTGCCAGTGCCTTCAGGTACTCAGGGCTGGTGAGCGGCCCCTTCTTCTGCGCCATGACCATGAGGTCCTGGCCGAAGAACGGCATCTCGCGCTCGGCGTTGCTCTCGTTGAACGCGATCACGTCTGCGAGCGTGCGCACGCCGGACGAACCGCCGAGGGCTCCGAGGTAGGCATCCAGATCGGCCTTGAACTCGTAGAGGAGCACATTGAAGGTCGCATCACCGAGCTTGCCCACCGAGGGGATGTTGGCCGGGTCCACGATCACAGCCCCGCGCTCCCGCATCACCGCGATGGCAGCCTCGATCAGCGCGTCGGTGGCGGGGCTGTAGCCAAAGTAGCGCTCGCGCGCCACGCCAATACGCGCGCCTCGCAGGCCGTCGCGATCCAGAAAGACGGTGTAGTCGGTACGTGCCTTCCCCCGGCTCGCCGCAGTCGCCTTGTCCGCCGCATCGATTCCAGTGAGCGCGCCGAGCAGAGCGGCCGCGTCGGCCACCGTGCGCGCCATGGGACCAGCAGTATCCTGGCTGTGGGCAATGGGTACCACCCCGGCACGGCTCACGAGACCCACCGTGGGCTTGATGCCCACGAGCGAGCAGGCCGCGGACGGCGACACGATGGACCCATTGGTCTCGGTGCCGATGGCAACCGCGGCATAGCTCGCGGCGATAGCCGCCGCGGAACCGGAACTGGAGCCCGATGACGTCCGGTCGAGCGCGTACGGGTTGCGCCCCTGCCCACCACGGCCGCTCCACCCGCTCGACGAATTGCTGGACCTGAAGTTGGCCCATTCGCTCATGTTCGTCTTGCCAAGGAGCACCGCGCCAGCCGCTCGAAGCTGTCGCGCCACGAACGAATCGCGGGGCACCACGGCGCCCGCGAGCGCCAGAGATCCCGCGGTGGTCGACATCCGGTCGGCCGTGGCGATATTGTCCTTGAGAAGTATGGGAATCCCATGCAACGGCCCGCGCGGCCCCTTCGTGCGCCGCTCCTCGTCGAGCGCATCGGCCAGTGCCAGGGCGTCGGGATTGGTCTCGAGCACCTGATTGAGCTTGGGGCCGGCCTGGTCGAGCTTGTCGATACGGTCGATGTACAGCTCGACAATCTGCCGCGATGTGTACTTGCCCGATCGCATCCATTCCTGGAGATCGCTTATACTCGCTTCGTCCAGTTCGAATGGCGACGGTGGTGTGTAGCGCGTCTCCCGCTCGGGGTGCGGCAAACGACTCATCCATGGAAGCTTCACCTCGGCGAGGGCCGCCGCACCGCCCAGCATCCCCACCCCCATGAACTCGCGCCGGCTCACGGGAGCGGTTCGCTCGCCGTCGTCTTCGCTTATGCCCATCATTCCTCCTGAGTTGCGGTCGTCCGAAGCGAGCTAAGCATGCGCTGACGTTCGCTGGAGCACAATGGCTTGCGGTTCGCGGGGCACGCCCCATCGCGGTGTATGCTGGTGGCGCCGCCAACATCGCCATCAGACTCCACATCCACACTCCACATCACGCCCCGGTGCCAGATCATCGCGATCCAATTTCATCACAACCCGGTACCACCAGACTCGGAAGCACGATGGCCAGATAGACAGAGCGTATATCATCGCTCCCAATTTCATCACAATCCAGTACGGAGGACTCATGAGTGATGCCGCGACACGCTTCGACCGTGGCTACTTCGACAAGTGGTACCGTCATCCGCGACACCGTGTGACCAGCCCCGTCGAGATACGCAGGCGTGCCTCACTGGCCATCGGCGTGGCCGAATTCGTACTCGGCCGCACCGTGCGCTCGGTCCTCGATGTGGGGTGCGGCGAAGGGCAATGGCGCGCTGCGCTGCTCAAGCTACGGCCGCGGCTGCGCTACCAGGGCGTGGACGCTAGTGAGTACGTGGTCCGGAGATTCGGACGAGCACGGAACATCCGGTATGGCACGGTGGGCCGGCTGGACGAGGCTGGCCTGCGTGGACCGTACGACATCGTCGTATGCGCCGATGTGCTGCACTACCTGGATGCGCCAGAGCTCGACCGCGGTCTCGCGCACATAGGTGCCCTGCTGGGCGGCGTCGCGTACCTACCTACCTTCACCAGCGCCGACGACGTCGACGGCGATGTGCAGGCCGTGCGCTCCCGGCGGCCTGCCTGGTACCTTCGGCGCTTCGCGGCCGCCGGTCTGATTGCGCTGGGGCTCGAGTTCTACGCGAGCGCCTCGGTCAGGGAGACTCTCTCGGCACTCGAGCTGGCCGCCAGCGCATGACGACGACGTCGTCGCTTCTGGCGCGCTAGCCTATGCTTCCATATGTTCTGAACAAGACAATGATTCATCCCATCAAACGACCTGATGCCAGCTTCTCCCTCAGCGCGGAGGAGCGCTCCAAGCTGCGCGTCGACATAGACAGCGATGCCCTAGAGCGGCTGCTCGCCGTGCTACCGGGACCAGCACGGCCCCTGCTCCTGCGACTGGCGGCGCAGAAGCCGGATCTGCTGGCGATCTGGGAGGCAGCGCCAGCACTGCGAGAGGAGGAGCGGGGCACCGCCGAGTCCGAGCCAAAGTATCAGGGCCCCAGGCTGCAGATGCACGTCGTCCCGCGGCTCGAAGATGTCACGCTATCCGATCCCGTGTTGCAGGACATGCTGCGTGCAGTCTTCCGGGAGAAGCCGCGGGAGTGATCACGGCCTGACGGCGCATCCACCTGACCCGCTAGAGTGACCTACCAAGTCGAGACGGCTCGCCATGTGGCGAGCCGTCTCGACTTCC
>DATCXG010000561.1:0-6635 GCA_036565945.1 Gemmatimonadaceae bacterium | reverse complement strand
CTGCCATCGCCATCCCCGGTAACGCCGCGGCTCAGGACGCGAGCGACTCGGCGGCCTATCGCGCCATCACGCAGACGCCTCCGGGCGCGCTGCCGATGGCGATGGACGTCGCGGTCACCGGGATCCGCGACCGTGCCGGGGTGCGGCT
The DNA here is from genome assembly GCA_036565945.1 of Gemmatimonadaceae bacterium. GTDB lineage: Bacteria > Gemmatimonadota > Gemmatimonadetes > Gemmatimonadales > Gemmatimonadaceae > JADGGM01. The sequence goes on along the minus strand of DATCXG010000561.1, from coordinate 6,487 downwards.
GCGCTACGGGATCATGAGCTACGACGACCGCGAGTACGTCCACAACTTCGGTGTCGGCCTCACGATTCCGGTCGGCTCGCTCTCCATCGGCGTCACCGGAGGCTACTACTGGCCCAACTGCAACGGTCGCTGCACTGGCCACGCGATGTTCGGAGTGGGCCTCAGCCAGAACCTCGTTCGGGTGCCGCTGGGGAGCGGGGCGGGCTCGGGAGTGCTGAACGTAGGGTCCGGCTGGGAGGTGGGATACGCGAAGGAGAACGCGACGCTCGTCTCCGGCAGGCTCTCACTCCCCATCTCGCTGGTGCCGTCGCAACACTCGCTGACCGTCATCCCGTACATCGCGCCCGGCCTCGGCGGTGGGCTCGTGAAGGACGACAGCGGCACCGAGGTCGGGCTTCTCTTCACGCTGGGTGCCGGCATCGGGCTGCGCACGTCGGGCGGCTTCACCGCCCACGCGGGGATCAGCCGCGCCTTCATGTCGACCGGCAACTGGCTCGCTGGCGTGGGGATCACGATCGGCTCCTGAGCGGAGCCTCCTCGTAGCTCATGCTCTCGCCCGCCGCTCTCCGGCGCCTGCGCATCTTCGCGCGCGTGGGCTACGTGATCGTGATCCTCCTGGCCACGCTCACGCATCTCCAGGTGGATCCCGACCCGGAGCGGATCGCAATGCGTCTCCGGCGCGCGCTGCACTGGGCGCTGCGGGGGAGCGACGTCGTGGACGGGGCGCGGAATGTGGCGCTCTTCGCGGGGTTCGGCGTCATCTGGTTGATCACCTCGCCGGCCGACCACTCCTCGCGCCGGGTGGCGCGCATCACGCTCCTCGGATTCCTGCTGAGCTTCGCCGTGGAGGCCGTCCAGCTGCTCTCGGAGAGTCGCACGTCGAGCATCAACGACATCGCCACCAACACTGGCGGCGCCTTGCTCGGGGCTCTGACGATCGTGGTAATGGTGGCGGTGCTGAGGCGGCTCCGGCCGGTACGTTCGTACATCGGCTTCCCGCTCTACCCGGTGGCCGGCGCGTACGCCCTGGCGGTGGCAACCGACATCTTCGCCCCGTTCTACGGGCGCGAGCGCATCTACAGCCCCGGCAACTCCATCCACGAGCGCCTGGCGTACGCCCTGAACTTCGTGGGCGGCCTCTCGGAGCGACCGGTGATATCGCTCTTCGATCTGGTTGCCGGGACGCCCGCCGGCTTCCTCGCGGTGGTGGCGCTCGCCGAGCTGGGGATGTCGTACGGAGCGGCGTGCGCGATCACCGTAGCGCTCGGAACCATTTTCTCGGTGGGGCTCGAGGTCGCGCACGGGATAGCCGGGCAGCGGATCCAGATCGGCGCGATGGTCTCGCACACCGTCGCGATCTCGCTCGGCGCGGTGATCGCCTGGCGCGCCGCGCCGGCCGCGCTCAAGCGCATGGGCAGAAGGCAAGTGATCGTCGCCATCCTGCTGGTGGCGTCAGCCCTGCTGCTCGCGGTCTGGTCGTGGCGCCCCTTCGAGCTGCAGCTGAACATGGTAGAGATTCGCAAGCAGCTCTCGCTGCCACACCTCACCCCGCTCGGCCTCATGAGCGGCGAGGTGGATCTGTTCGGAGTTGCTGATCTGATCAGGCAGTTCTCGCTCTACCTCGCACTCGGCGTCCTGCTGGCGGTCTGGCCGCTGCGACAGCACGGAAGGTTGGCGTTCGTCCTGCCGGCGATCTACCTGTCCATAGTCCTCGAAGTGGGCCAGCTCTTCGTCGTGGGCCGGACTTTCGACGTTACCGACATCCTCACTCAGTGCGCGGCGGTAGCGGCAGGCTACGTGATGGTGCGGCGCGCGGGCTGGGGAGTGGTCGGTGAGGTGCTGGGTGACGGCTCCAGCACTCGCAAGCCGCAGATCATCTATCCCATGTCACCGGCGGAGCATCGATCACGTCGTCACGGCTCGCGCTCCTCCGGTTGACTCGCTCTAAGGAGGCCCGAGCCGCCGGCCCACTTCGCGGGATCGAGCGCCGCGGCGCCTCGCGCCGCGATTTCAGCTTGTGCCCGACCGCCGGCGGTCGTTAATTTTCACGATTCGTTCGGTGCGGTAGCCAAGTGGTAAGGCCCCGGTCTGCAAAACCGGTATTCGCGGGTTCGACTCCCGCCCGCACCTCTACTACAGGGTTCAGCAAAAACAGGGTTCAGGGTTCAGGAACTGCGAACTGCAGGGAACGGGAAACGGGGAACAGGTGCCGGCTCCTGGGGAGAGAGCCCTCTACCCCGAGGCAGTTTCCTGTTCCCTGTTCCCTCGTAGTCACTGAACCCTGAACCCTGTAGTTGCTGAACCCCGTAGTTCCCGGACCCTGTAGTTCTCAGTCTCTCGCCGACAACCTCCTCTCACCATCATCCCTTCTCCCGAGGAACTCGCCGACGGCGGCGAGGGGCTCGATGTGGTCGCAGAAGATCTTGAAGGCGGCCAGCAGAGGGACTGCGAGGAAGGCGCCGGGGATCCCCCAGAGGAAGAACCAGAGCGCGAGCCCGACGAAGATCGCCACCGGGTTGAGGGTGAGGCGATTGCCGAGGAGGAGCGGGCTCACGACGTTCGCCTGGATGATGTTGATCAGGAGATATGTGGCGGGGATCAACATCGCATGGCCCACGCTCTCGAAGGTGGTGAGGCCGGCGAGCGCGAGGATCGCGACCATCGCGGCCGCGCCCAGGTAGGGGATGAACTCGAGCAGGACCGTGAGCACTCCCCACAGCACCGCGTTCGGCATGTGCAGTAGATACAGCGCGCCGCCTACCACGATCCCTTCCGACACATTCACGGCAGCTACGGTGAACAGGTAGGTGGAGATCGAAGCTTCGGTCTCGCGCGCGATCTCCACCGCTCGCTTCTTGTCACGGAAGCGGGGGAGCACCTTGATCAGCTTCTGCAGGAAGAGATCACCGCCGGCCAGCAGAAAGTAGAGCAGTACCACCACCTCGAGCATGCTGGCGAGGAACGCTTCGGTGGTGCCGAAGATCCGTGACACGAGCGACGGTCCTCGCACGACCACCTCGCGAGCATCGGGCGACTTGCCGATGGAGGTAGCGTCCTCCACCTGCTCGGCGGTCTTCTGCATCTGCTCTACCGGCGCGCGAAGATGTCTGAGCTTGGCGCCGGCCGCGGCGAGAGTGCTGGGCGCCTTGGCCATCCACTCCTGCACCGGCGCGGCTAGGCCATAGACGCCAGACACTAGGATGCCGAGGAGTGCCAGCAGCACGAGCAGTGCACCGATCGGCTGCTTGATGCGTACGCGGGCGAGTCCGCGCACGATGGGGCTGAACAGGAAGTTCAGCAGGACGGCAAACACGATCGGCAACACGAACGCTCGCGCGAAGTAGAGCGTGTACAGCACGGCCAGCACGACCAGGATGGTCACGCCGACCGATCTGGTGGCGGGGGCGTCGAGCGAGTCTCCGAGCTTCGTGATGTCGGGTTCTTCTACCGTCTCATCTTCTCGGGCGGGCGGGCTCGCGCTCCGCCCTCCGGTGTCGATCTGCGCTTCAGGTGATGCGATGGAAGGCGGCCGTGGGCCGCCTTCCATCGACTGTGTGGGCTCACCAGTCGACATGCGACGTAGCCCCCCGATATCAGGTCGTATCGGGCTTGTGGACTTCCACCTTCGGAACCGTGACCTGTGCGGTATCCTTGGTCACTTCCACTGTTGGCGTGTGTACCGTATCGGTCTGCGTACCGACGACGGGCTTCTCGACCTGGTACTCTCCTTCACCCGTCTTCTTGCAGGCCGTCACCGCGCATAACGCGGCCAGGGCAGCCGCCATTGTGAGCTGGCGCACGTATCCTCTCCGTGTGAGTTGTGCGCATGCAATAGCAACGTTCGCGCCAGGGAGGAGGGGGAGGGGAACTACAGGGTTCAGGAACTACAGGGTTCAGGGTTCAGTGACTACGAGGGAACAGGGAACAGGGAACAGGGAACAGGAAACGGCCTCGGAGTAGAGAGCTTGCCCCCACGAGCCGGTACCCGTTCCCCGTTTCCTGTTCCCTGCAGTTCGCAGTTCCTGAACCCTGAACCCTATCTGTCACACCCGCCCTCAACCCTTCACGAACAACCTCTCCCAGAACCCTCGATTCGGACTGCGCTTGCGGCGGAGGCCGCCCTTGAAAGCGGAGAAGCGCGTGACCTCGCCAGTGGCGGTGGCGGATTGGAAGCTGTTGGGGAAGAGGGTGGCGAGGTGCTCCTGCAGACGGTCCGGGGAGACGACGACATCCTGCGCTTCGCACCACCGGTCGAGAGCACGTCCCATCACCGCGGCCGAGGGGCGGTGGACGGGATCGCGTTCGAGACCAGCGTTGAGGATCTCCTCGAGCACCTTCGGCACTCCGGGCACCACCTCACGAATGCTGCGGAGCGGACGCCAGGTCACCTCATCGATGAGCAGGTCGGTGGCATCTTCATAGAATAGCGGCTCCAGCGAGAGAAGCTCGTAGAGCACCACGCTCGCGGCGAAGACATCGCTCTGACAGTCCACGTCGAGTGCCAGCAGCTGCTCCGGGCTCATGTAGTGCTTCTTGCCCATCATGAGCATTGGAGTATCCGCCATCGGATCCACCGACGTCGCCGCCTTCGCGATGCCGAAGTCCGCGAGCTTGATGTGCCCATCCCAAGTAGCCATGATGTTGTTCGGCGACACATCGCGGTGCACGATGTCGAGGCGCGCGCCGTCGGTACCGACGAAGTTGTGAGCGAAGTCGAGCGCGCGGCACACGCGGCTGGCGATGTAGGCGGCGATGACCGGAGGGATGAGCTGTTTGAGCTCGCGGTGTCGCTCGATGACCATCCGCAGGGTGGGGCCGCGGATGTACTCCATGGCAATGTAGAACTGGCCGTCCACCTCGCCCAGCTGGTAGATCTGCACGATGTTGCCGTGCACCAGGTTGGCGGAGAGCTTGGCTTCATCGATGAAGAGCTGGCGCCACGTGCTCTCCTTCGCATAGCGCGGGTGGATCACCTTCAGTGCCACCCGCTTCGCGAACCCCTCCGGGCCGAGCTGCTCCGCCTCGTACACCGTAGCCATTCCACCCGCGGCTATCTTGCGCACGAGGCGGAAGGCGCCGGCGTATTCCAGTATGTTGTCTTCTCCGTGCATATTTCAGGGACACCGTATGAAGGCCGGCACTCCGCGCAACCCGCTCACTATCCTCCGAAGCTCATGCCCCACGAGATCACGGACATAACGATCATCGGCGGGGGGCCCACCGGACTCTTCGCCGCCTTCTACGCCGGCATGCGTGGAGTGAGCGCCCGCATCGTGGATGCGCTCCCCGAGCTGGGCGGCCAGCTCGTTGCGCTCTATCCCGAGAAATACATCTTCGACGTCGCTGGCATCCCGCGCATCCTCGCTAAGGATCTGGTGCGATCGCTCGCCGAACAGGCGGGCCAGTTCTCACCGTCGATCCATCTGAATCAGCGCGTCGTCGCTCTGGAGGATGACGGCGGTGGCTTCACGCTCGTCACGGATACAGACCGTTTCCCTTCGCGCGCGATCCTCATTGCGGCCGGGATCGGCGCCTTCGCTCCCCGCCGCCTTCCCCAGGCGACGGCCGAGCCGTGGTACGGTCGCGGCATCTTCGACAGGGTCACCGATCCGGAGCTCTTCCGCGGGCAGCGGGTGCTCATCATCGGAGGGGGCGACTCCGCGTTCGACTGGACGCACCAGCTGCTCGACCGTGCGGCCGAGCTCACGCTGATCCACCGGAGCGATCGCTTCCGCGCCCACGCGGCTACGGTGACCGCCGTCTCCCAGGCGGCCGACGCCGGGCGTGCCCGCGTCCTCACCTTCCACGAGCTGGTAGAGGTGCATGGCAACGGCGACTCACTTCACGCCGCCACCATCCGCGATGTGAAAGCGAAGTCGCAGCAGAGGATCGAGGTGGATGTGATTCTCCCGATGCTCGGCTTCGTGAGCGACCTGGGTCCCATGGCCGAGTGGGGTCTCAGTCTCGAGAAGAACGAGATCGCGGTCAACAGCACCATGGAAGCGGGCCGCACCGGCATCTGGGCCGCCGGCGACATCACGACCTACCCTGGCAAGCTGAAGCTCATCGCCACTGGCTTCGGCGAAGCGGCCGTCGCCATCAACCAGGCCGTCCACTGGATCTACCCCGACAAGAAAGTCACCCCCGGCCATAGCTCGAACATGGCGATATTTGGGCAGACCGACGACTGAACTACAGGGTTCAGCAACTACAGGGTTCAGGGTTCAGGGACTGCGGGGTTCAGGGTTCAGGAGGCAGGGTTCAGGAACTGCCCAGACGGGGAGATCTCTACCCCGAGGTAGTTCCTGAACCCTGAACCCTGCCTCCTGAACCCTGTCTCACCCGCCCTGCCTCCTGAACCCCGTAGTTAACTGCTTTCTGCTGTCTGCTTTCTGCTGTCTCCCTCTCCTCCCTCTCCACGGTACCAGTACGCTACCAGCGCTATGAAGGCTCCGGCGAGGATGCAGGCGCCGACGCGGAGGCCGAT